>CAXNED010000001.1:0-34189 GCA_964201385.1 Sulfurimonadaceae bacterium
TGGGATGACCCACGCCTTCCTACTATTGCTGGGCTTAGAAGAAGAGGTTATACACCCGAATCCATTTTAAACTTTTGTGATCAAATCGGCATAGCAAAAGCAAACTCCACTGTTGATGTCTCGCAACTTGAGTTTTGTATCAGAGATGATCTCAACACAAAAGTACCTCGTGTGATGAGTGTACTTGACCCTCTAAAAGTAACCATAGAGAACTATGAGGGCAGTGAAGAGCTTGACGCCTCATACTATCCTGATGATATACCAAAAGAGGGGTCAAGAAAAATCCCTTTTTCTAAAGAGATATATATTGAGCGTGATGATTTTGATGAAAACCCTCTAAAAGGCTACTTCCGCCTCACACCAGAACAACCTGTGCGCCTCAAACATGCCTATATCATCACATGCAAAGAGGTTAAAAAGGATGAGAGCGGCAACATAACTGAGATAATAGCAGAGTACCATCCCAACTCTAAAAGCGGACAAGACACAAGCGGCATAAAAGTCAAAAGTGCTATCCAATGGGTGGACGCTGCGTCCGCTAAAGAAGTGGAGGTAAGGCTCTATGAGAGGCTTTATTCTTGTGAAAACCCACAAAGCATAGAAGATTTAAACCCTGACTCTTTAAAAATCATAAAAAACGCTCTTATTGAGCCTGCAGTTGTAACAGACAAACCTGATGTTAGATTTCAGTTTGAAAGACATGGATATTTTTACGCTGATCCCATTGACTATACAGATGCAAAACCAGTTTTTAACAAAATTGTAGGTCTTAAAGAGTCTTGGGGTAAAAAAAACAACTTAGAAAAAAGTAGTACAAGGACAGAGAGAGTAGAAGATAAAAAGGTTCAGATTAACGGTCAAACTGAAGCTATGAGTGAAGCAGAGCAGTCACTATTTAACAAATACACCAATGAGTTTGGGTTAAACAATATGCTTGCTGATATTTTAGCCAGAGATGAAAAACTCTCCTCTTTTTATGAAGATGCTCTCTCATTTCACAACTCACCTGTTGCTATCGCTAACATCATAGCAAATGAAGTAGCAAGAGAGTTAAAAGAGAAACAAGCTAGTGAACTAAAATTTACTGCATCCCAAATAGCCAAACTTGTTAAAATGATTGATGATGAGACTATCTCAAACAAAATCGCTAAGTCAGTGTTTGAAGAGATGGCCATAAGCGGAGAAGACCCTATACAGATAGTTCAAGCTAAAGGACTTATTCAGATAAGTGACCCTGCCGTAATTGAGCCTATTATCGATGAGATAATTGCAAAAAATCCAGATAATGTTGTTAAGTTTAAAGCAGGAAACACCAATCTGCTTGGCTTTTTTGTGGGTCAAGTTTTAAAAGCTACAGGAGGCAAAGCAAATCCAAGTGTGGTAAATGAGCTCGTTGTACAGAAGCTAAATAAGTAGAAGAGTAGGGAGTTGTTTTTATGCGCTTTTTTTAAAGGTGCGTAAAACTACTAGCAAAGAGAGAAATTTAGACTGTCACATTTGATTGTTGAATGGCGATTTAAAATATGTTGGATGGGATATAAAAGGTGAAAGTTGGTGACCCCGAGGAGAATCGAACTCCTGTAACCAGGATGAAAACCTGGGATCCTTACCGCTAGACGACGGGGCCACTTTGTCAGTATTGATTACTGAGCCGAAATTATATAGATTTATATCTTAATAATTTCTAAAACTCAGTAAAAATTTTAAATTATTCGTAAAAACTACGAAGTGCTCTGATGATAACAGCGTTTTTAGAGATACTCTCTGCCTTTGCGTTATCATTTACTTGCTCATACAAATCCAATGGGAGAGAGATAGAGAATGTTTTTGTCTCAATCTTTTTCTTTTTAGCAACCATAGCAACAACGCTTGATAGCAACTCTATGATTTTTTTCGTATCAATTGGTTTTTGTATAAAACTATTGACACCAACTTCGATAGACTCAGATATCTTTTCAATATCATTGCTTGCAGAGATAACGATGATGATTTGAGTAGGGTTAATTTCACGAATTTTGCGTGAAAGCTCTATACCATCCATCTCTGCCATGATAATATCAACAAAAACAACATCAGGAGCCGACCTAAGGTAAGCCTCCAAAGCCTCTCTACCATTAAAACATGATTTAACATCAGAAAAAAAGTTTTTGAAAGTTGAGCTTAAAAGCTCATTTGCAACTTTCTCATCTTCAACAACCATTGCTGTGAGCTTCTTTGTTTCCTGCGTAAGTTGTACTAAATCTACATTAGACATTTTAGAATCCTTTATTATACGTAATTTCAAATTATACAGACAATTCGGTAACAAATGAAACTGTTTTTGATTGATAGAAACTATAACTATTTAATTATATTTTTTAAATGTCTCAAGCCAATTGAGATCTGGTTCTTTGGCGTCCTCTTTTTGATCCAATAACGAACCAATAATACGAAGCAGAGTTTCTTCATCCATAAATTTTAAAATATTAGGATTAATTGATGTTTTATGGACATCATCATAACTGTTGAGCAAGTTTTGAATATCGTTTATAAGTTCTTCTTTTCTATCCATAATCGTTTCACTCTTATCTTGTTTGGAATTTTAAAAAAATCATCCTATTTACATATTGGTTAACATAATGTAAATTCTCTTGAATGTAATTTTTACATATTGGGCATATTATATTAGATAGTATTTCATCTAAACATGCGTTTTTATATCATTTGACTTCTTTTTAAACAGGCACAACATAAGCCGAGTTTTGTATTGATAGCATTAATCTACTTTACTATTTGCATAGTAACTCTAGCGAAACAGTAGCATAAGCAAAGAAGCCGCATTACTGCCACTTTTTTACTCCCTAAGACGCTGACCATCTGTTTCTTGCTGCCATGTTGGGTTTACAAGCTCTCTATATTGCTATAAAGACTGGTGGTCTCTTACACCGCCCTTTCACCTTTACCACTATAAAGTGGCAGTCTACTCTCTGTTGCACTTTCCCTCGCATTGCTACGGCCATTCGTTAAATGGAACACTTTCTTAGAGCAGCTCGGACTTTCCTCTTGAAATAAATCAAGTTGCTATCTGTTGTACCTGCGAAAGCTTACAAAAAAGTTCCTTTAAGTCAGTTTTTTTCACAAGTGAACAAATGTTCTTTTCTTTGAATTTATATATGAACATTTGTTCATTATGTCAAATAGAAGCATGAACAAATGTTCATTTCAAATAAGAGTAGATTAACATTTGTTCATATATACTTCTATTTATATTAACAGATGTTCATAATAATAAAAAAGAGGTTTCCATGTCGGAATTAGCGCATATTCAGAAGAAAACAGGCACAAAACAAAAGATACTCAAAGCAGCGTCTACTCTCTTTTCAGAGTATGGTTTTAAAGCAACGAGTGTACGAAAAATAGCTTCAGAGGTGGGGATAAGAGAGAGCGCTTTGTATAACCATTTTAAAAATAAAGAGGAGATTTTCTTATCTGTTGCAAAAGAGATTTTTACAACGCCCTTCTCTCAAAACGAGGGTGACATCAAGGAGTCTGCACTTAAAGGAAAAGTTTTTTTACAGAAATTTACAATGCAATACAAGCTCCTCACATTTGATAAAAACAACGAAAACATGTTTAGGCTACTCATGATAGAGCTTTTCCAAAACAAAGAGCTTAGAGAGCAGTTTATGAATGAATTTCACAATGAAAATATTAAAGTTCTCTCAGAAGCATTTTTTATAATGATGCAAAACTCTTTGATTCGCTCAGCAGACCCAATGATGGTCGCTTATGAGTTTTTATCCACCCTCTTCTATGTGAGGCTTCAAATTACGCTTTTAAGGTTTGATGGCAGCTCTACTACAAATCTGTCAACGCAATTTGAAAAGCATGTAGAGTTTTTTTGGGAAAGTATTAGAGTTTAATATTTCATAATATTATAAATATTATTTAATATTAAATTATCTATATAAAAAAAGCAGCTTTTTTAGGGCTGCTAAAATATTCCTTTTTGCCTCTTAAAAAAGAGACAAAAGATAAGACTACTTACTTGTAGCCTCGTTTGCGTATTTTTCACCAAGATCATATGCTTTTTTATTTACATCATGAACTTTAGCAGGTACTTTTGATAACATTGTCTCTATGAGAACTTCTCTATCAAGAGGTTTCATAATCGTGTTTGCAATAGCAAGTGCAACAACAGACTGAGTGATAACGTTACCAACCTCCTCTTTTGCAATAGTAATAATTGGAATTTCAATTACATTCCACTTTTTTCTATCCTCGTCAGTAGGCTTTACAAGGTTAGGGTCAACAACTATAGTTCCGCCCTCTTGAACCCCTCTTTTAAACTGGTCGTAACTTACCTGTGCAACAGAGAGCATAAAGTTAATCTCGCCGTCATTTGCATACGGATAGTAAATTTCATCATCATCCAAAGTGATGTCAACAACAGTTGGTCCACCACGAACTTGTGAAGTATAAGTAGCAGTTTTTAATCCGTTACCACCTGTTTTAATTTTTGCAGCTGCAAAAATCTCTCCTGCAAGAAGAACACCTTGTCCACCAACGCCCGTAAATCTCATTAATGTTCTAGCCATTGTGCGCCTCCTTATATTTTTTTCTTAAAGTCATCTTGAGTAATCGTTTTTCTCTTACCTTGATGTACTTTAATGACTTCAGCATACATATCACAATACTCTGCTGCCTCTGTATCTTGCTTTAAGATACCAGTAGGAAATAGATTTAGCTGCTCTTCAGGAGCCAAAGTTTCATACTTTTTCTTAGAAACTGTGATGCTGTCTATCCAGTTTAAGTTTTCAATCGCTGAGTTCATCTTGTTTTTTCTACCAAGGTTGATATGGCAGTTTGATAAAACTTCAAGAAGTGCAAAGCCTTTATGCTCAAGCGCTTTTACCATAGTTTTTTCTAATTTTTTAGGGTCATTTACCGTCTCTCTTGCTACAAATGAAGCTCCAGCAGCGATTGCTAAATCACAAGTGTTAAAAGTTGGGTCTATATTTCCTGCTTGTTGCGATACTGTCCACATACCTTGTGGAGTAGTAGGGCTTGTTTGAGAGTTTGTCAAACCATAAATAAAGTTGTTGATAATAATAAAAGTTATATCTATGTTTCTTCTACATCCATGGATAGTGTGGTTACCACCGATTGCAAGTGCATCGCCGTCTCCTGCAACACAGATAACATGTTTTGTAGGATTTGCAAGTTTTACACCCGTTGCGAAAGCTATCGTTCTTCCGTGCGTAGTATGAACCGTATTAAAATCAACATACGATGAAAATCTTCCAGAACATCCAATACCAGAGACAACACAAACATCATCTTTGTTAATGCCAAGACTATCAACCGCCCTTACAAAAGCTTTTAGAATTACACCATCGCCACAACCCCAACACCATAGTGTCGGCATCTTCTCAAGTCTTAAATAGTTTTCATAATTAAATGCCATCTTAGAGCTCCTTCACTTTACTAACAATTTCATAAGGGGAAATCGGTCTTCCGTTTACTTTAAACAGTCCGTTAATATCAAGTCTTCCCGTTGCACGCTGTACTTCGTCTCTGTATTGACCGATGTTTAACTCAACACATAAAACTTTTGGAATTCTTGCTGCAAGCTCTCTCATTCTGTCTTGTGGACTTGGCCAAAGTGTCATCGGTCTAAAGAGTCCAGCTTTAATGCCATCTGCTCTTAGGTGACGAATAGCCTCTTTTGCTGCAAGAGAAACTGAACCATACGCAACAATCATAATCTCTGCATCTTCTAAGAAAAATTCTTCATTTAACTCGATTTCATCTTTGTGTAGTTCAACTTTATCTTCCAATCTTTGGATAAGTTTTCTACAAGTCTCTATCTCTTCTGTCGGGAATCCTCTTCCATCATGATGAAGACCAGTGAAGTGATATCTGTACCCTTGAAACATCGGGTTTAAAACTGCTGGCTGATCATGTTCACATCCATATGGCAGATACTCTGCAGCTGGACCATCAAATTTTTTTCTTGGAACTATGCCAGCTGCAACATCCTCTTCTGTTGGAAGAATTGCTTTTCCATGCATGTGTCCTAAAGTTTCATCTAAAAGTACAAATACTGGTTGCATAAATCTATCTGCTAGGTTAAATGCTCTAACCGTTTCAGTATAGCACTCTGCCAATGTACCTGCACACAATGTGATTGATTTATAGTCACCATGTGAAGGGTTTTTTGCTTGAGCAACGTCTCCTTGAGAAACACGAGTTGGAAGACCAGTCGATGGACCACCACGCATAACGTTTACAACAACTAAGGGAACTTCAGTCATTTGAGCCAAACCAAGATTTTCAGCTTTTAGCGAAATACCAGGACCAGATGTAGCAGTCATGGTTCTTACACCGCTCATTCCAGCTCCGATTGCCGCTGCAACGCCTGCAATCTCATCTTCCATTTGGATACATGCTCCGCCAACCTCTGGCATCAAATCAGACATCTCATGCATGATTTCACTTGATGGAGTAATAGGATAACCTCCAAAAAATCTGCATCCCGCATCTTTTGCAGCTAGTGCAGACAATTCGTTTCCATTTGAAATAACTTCTCTAGTTGCCATTATATAGCTCCTTTTTCGCTTAGTGATCTGTATTTGTTTGCAACAATAGCAATCTGACGAGTTTTTGACTCATCTGTAAGTTTTGCAAATTTAAATTCACTCTTTTCTGCCACAAAGATAGCAAAGTCAGGACATGCCAATTCACACTCCATACAACCGATACATGCTTCTGGGTGCTGAATAGATATCATAGCGCCAAGAGTCGATGTAGGCTCATACACCATTCCAAGTACACCAGATGGACATACCGAAACACAGATATCACATGCTTTACAGTTGCTTGTGTTAACCCATACAGGCTGATTGCCTGGATTTTGAGTTCTAAACTTACTCATTTATTCTCCTCTTTATTTTTTTAAAGTATCAAGCGTAAACTTGCATTATTTTAACGTTAATTTATCTCTCAACACTAATGTAACTTTCATAGACAGATTAACCCACTTTTATTAATGCAACTCTGAAATGTGCTCGTAACGCCTCATTAAGAACGAAAGTGTTACTAAATGAAGCTCGCACAAGTTTAAAATGTTACTTTTTTGCCAAAACCTCTGCTATTGCCTTGCCAATTTCAGCAGGTGAAACAACAACTTTCACGCCAGCTGCTTCTAAAGCTGCCATCTTCTCAGCTGCCGTTCCTGCTCCGCCGCTCACTATCGCTCCAGCATGACCCATTCTTTTACCTTTAGGTGCGCTCTGCCCTGCAATAAACGCAACAACAGGTTTTGTAATATGTTCTTTTATATATGCTGCTGCTTGAATCTCTAAATCTCCGCCGATTTCACCAATCATAACGATTGCGTGAGTCTCTGGGTCTGCTTCAAACATTGGTAAAAGTTGTTTGTACGAAAGACCTATAATTGGGTCTCCGCCGATACCAACTGCTGTTGAAATACCAAAACCTTCTCTACAAACTTGGTTTGCGCCCTCGTAAGTTAGAGTACCTGACTTTGAGATTAGTCCGACATTCCCTTTTTTGAAAATCATCCCTGGCATAATTCCGATTTTACACTCCTCTGCCGTGATGATACCTGGGCAGTTTGGTCCGATTGTTTTCATATTATGTTTAGTTGCATAAGCTTTTGCAGCCTGCATATCTCTTACAGGCGCACCCTCTGTGATAATAACTGCAAGTTCGATTCCTGCATCAGCCGCTTCCATAACTGCATCTGCCACAAAAACTGGCGGAACAAATATCATAGAAACAGTCGCACCTGTAGTAGCAACTGCATCTTTGACTGTGTTAAATACAGGCTGACCTAAATGCTCAGTTCCGCCTTTATTTGGCGTTACACCGCCTACGATTTTAGTTCCGTATGCCAAACACTGCTCAGCATGAAAAGAACCCTCTTTACCCGTAAAACCTTGAACGATTACTTTTGTGTCTTTATTTACTAATATACTCATAAATCCGCCTCCTTACTTAGCTTGTTTTGCAGCTGCTACTGCTTTTGCAGCACCGTCAGCCAAATCTGTAGCTGCTATAACATTTGCGATATTTGCATTTCTTAAAATCTCTGCCGCTTCTGGCGCATTTGTGCCATCAAGTCTAACGATAACTGGAACATGAACATCTACAAGTTTTGTAGCCTCTAAGATACCGTTTGCGATACGGTCACATCTAACGATTCCACCAAAAATATTTACAAATATAGCTTTAACTTTTGGGTTTTTAAGGATAATCTCAAAACCTTTTGCAACCGTCTCAGCATTTGCTTTTCCGCCAACATCAAGGAAGTTTGCAGGAGTTCCGCCCATATAGTTGATAGTATCCATAGTACCCATCGCAAGCCCTGCTCCGTTTACCATACAACCGATTTCACCATCTAGTGAAACATAAGAGAGACCGTATTTACCAGCTTCTCTCTCGTCTGCATCCTCTTCGCTAATATCTCTCATAGCTTCGATATCTGGATGGCGACCAAGTGCAGAATCATCAAATCCCATTTTTCCATCAAGTGCTAAAAACTCACCGCTTCCTGTTTTTACAAGTGGGTTGATTTCTATCATCTCTGCATCATTTTCCATATAGAGTTTATAAAGTTTTGAAGCAAAATCTATAAATTTTTTCTGCTCAGTTGGGTCTGTGATACCTAAACCAAATACCAACTCTCTTCCGTGAAAACCTTGAAAACCGATAGCAGGGTCAACTGCTACTTTGATAATCTTCTCAGGAGAATCATGCGCAACATCTTCTATCGCCATACCGCCCTCTGTTGAAGCCATGATAACAGGCATCTCACGTGCACGGTCAAGAACAACACCAAGGTATAGCTCATCTTTGATATCTGCACCATCTTCGATGTAGAGTTTTTGAACAAGTTTGCCCTCAGGTCCTGTTTGGTGAGTAACCAAAGTCATCCCTAAAATCTCACGAGAAAGTTTTTCAACTTCTTCGATAGAGCGAGCAAGCTTAACACCGCCGCCTAGACCACGACCACCAGCGTGGATTTGAGCTTTAACAACCCAGATAGGTCCGCCTAAAATCTCAGCATTTTTAACTGCCTGATCAACGCTCTCCGCCATTAAACCTTTTGGTGTCGGCACGCCGTACTTAGCAAAAATTTGTTTTGCCTGATATTCATGTATATTCATTAAACTCTTCCTTTTTGTAAAATTTACGCTTTTGGCGAAATCATATCTTGTGGTATTACATATCTGTCAAACTCTTCGGCACTTAGTAAACCTAGCTCTATCGCTGTTTCCTTAAGAGTTGAACCGTTTTTGTGTGCCGTTTTTGCTATTTTTGCCGCATTTTCATAACCTATGTAAGGGTTAAGCGCAGTTACTAACATAAGTGAGTTGTTTAGATAAAAATCTATTTTATCTTCAACTGGTTCTATTCCTACCGCGCAGTTATCGTTAAACGAGACGATAGAGTCTGCCAACAAACGGCATGATTGTAAAAAGTTATACGCAATGACTGGTTTAAACACATTGAGCTGAAAATTTCCCTGACTTGCCGCAAAACCTATTGTCGTGTCATTTCCCATAACTTGACATGTAACCATAGTTACCGCTTCACTTTGTGTAGGGTTTACTTTACCTGGCATGATAGAAGAACCTGGTTCATTTTCAGGGATAGTAATCTCGCCTATGCCACATCTAGGACCAGAAGCCAACCAACGAACATCGTTTGCTATTTTCATCATATCAGCCGAGAGTGCTTTTAGTGCACCGTGAGCGTAAACTAAAGCGTCATGAGAAGTAAGCGCATGAAACTTGTTTGGAGCGGTTACAAAATCATGTCCCGTAAGCTCTGTTAGTTTTTTGGCAACTCTCTCTCCAAGCTCTGGATGAGCGTTAAGACCTGTTCCAACCGCAGTTCCACCAAGGGCTAGTTCACGAACTGCCTCAAGAGAATCTTTTGCCATTTTTTCACACTTGTTAAGCATCTCAACCCAACCGCTAATCTCTTGACCAAGCGTTAGAGGTGTTGCATCTTGAAGGTGTGTACGTCCGATTTTGACGATATGGTCGAACTTTTGTGATTTCTCTATCAGTGTTGCTCTTAACTTCTCAATAGCTGGAAGAACTCTTGTCTCAACTGCAATAACCGCTGCTACATGAAGAGCCGTCGGGTAAGTGTCATTTGAACTTTGAGACTTGTTTACATCATCGTTTGGATGGATGAGCTTTTCTACTCTAAAATCGCCACCCAAAATTTCTGTTGCACGAGACGCTAAAACCTCGTTGTTGTTCATGTTTGACTGTGTGCCTGAACCTGTTTGCCAGACAACTAGAGGATACGCATCATCTAGTTTTCCAGCCAACATATCATCACATGCTTGTGCGATAGCATCCGCTTTTCTAGCATCTAGTTTGCCTAAGTCTTTATTGACTAAAGCAACCGCTTTTTTTAGATAGGAAAACGCTCTTGTAATCTCATAAGGCATCTTCTCTTCGCCGATTGCAAAATTCTCAATTGACCTTTGAGTCTGTGCAGCCCAATAGGCATCTATCGGCACCGCAATCTCTCCCATTGTATCTTTTTCTATACGTGTACGCAAACTCTACTCTCCTTTATCAAAAAAATTATTTTTATTTAGCGTCTCAATCAAAGTTCTCACAGAGTTACAAGACCCCTCGAACATCTTTTTTTCAGATTCATCAAGAGACATTTGTATGATTTTCTCAGCTCCATTAGCACCAAGCATAACAGGAACACCTGAAACTACGTTGGAGTGACCATACTCACCCTCCAAAAAGACCGCACATGGATGAATCTGTTTTGTATCTTTAAGGATTGCTTCTACCATGATTGCCGTTGCTTTTGCGGGTGCGTAGTAAGCTGAACCTGTTTTAAGATGACCAACTATCTCTGCACCACCGTTACGCGTACGCACAACGATGTCATTGATTTCAGCTGGTGATAAAACGTCACTCAAAGGAACTCCCGCAACAGTAGAATAACGAGCAAGTGGTACCATATCATCGCCATGTCCACCCATTACTGAAGCACGGATTTGACCGCCGCCGTAGCCTAGCTTTTCTTGAATGAAACTAGCCATTCTCGCACTGTCAAGTATCCCCGCCATACCTATAACACGGCTTCTCTCAAAACCGCTCTCTCTGAGTGCGACATACGTCATAGCATCAAGAGGATTTGAAACCATGATGATGATAGCGTCGGGCGAGTATTTTGCAACCCCTGCAATAACGTCTTTAGTAATATTTGCATTTATCATAAGAAGATCATCACGGCTCATACCTGGAAGTCTTGGGCTTCCTGCAGTTACTACAACAACATCACAGTTTGTCAAATCCGACATCTCTTCAGCAACACTTACTACAGTATGGCTTCTTACTGCCGCCGCTGCTTGGCTCATGTCTAACGCTTTTCCTTTAGCAACATCAATCTTGTTATCACGAAGAATTATCTCGTGACAAGAACCAAGCATTGCTAAAGAGTATGCTACTGTTGCACCAACATTTCCAGCACCAACAATTCCGACTCTTTTTCCTTGATTCATACACACTCCTTGAAATTAAATTGTAATATGGTAACAAAATAGACTTAATGAAATCCCTAAAACACTACAATCAAAGACAAATTTGCCTTTTTTCTACAACTATAAAGTTACAGAAAAAAAACAAAATTTCGAGAGAGAAAAGAGTCTCTCGAAAAATTAATATTAGATGCTATCAATAATAACATTTAACGTTGCAGATGGTCTCATCGCCGCTTCTGCTTTTGCATCGTTTGGATGGTAGTATCCTCCGATATCTTGCGCTTTGCCCTCAACCGCCATCAACTCTTCCATAATTTTTGCTTCATTCTCTTTGAGTGAAGCAGCAACAGGTGCAAATTTAGCCGCAAGAGAAGGTGCTTTTGTCTGCGTTGCAAGAGCCTCTGCCCAGTACTGTGCTACAAAGAAGTGAGATGCTTTGTTATCTGCCTCACCTGCACTTCTTCCTGGAGATTTATTGTTGTCAAGGTATCCTGCGTTTGCAACGTCAAGTGCCTCCGTAACAGCTTCAAGCTCTTTTGAGTTATGTTTTTGTGCGATAAATCTTAGTGACTCTGCAAGTGCTAGGAACTCACCAAGAGAATCCCATCTCAAGTGACCTTCGCTCATAAACTGCTCAACGTGCTTTGGAGCAGACCCGCCCGCACCTGTTTCAAATACACCACCACCAGCTAAAAGTGGGACGATTGATAACATTTTTGCAGATGTTCCAAGCTCTAAAATAGGGAAAAGGTCTGTGAGATAATCTCTTAAAACATTTCCTGTAGCGCTGATAGTATCAAGCCCTGCTCTTACTCTTCTTAAACTATATCTCATAGCTTGTTTTGGAGCTAAAATCTCATACTCGATTGGTGTTTTTGCCAAATGAGCTGGTAAATACTCCATAAGTTTTTTGATAAGGTTACCATCGTGTGGTCTAAATGAATCTAACCAGAACACAACTGGACTTCCAGTTAAAACGCCTCTCTCATGTGAAAGTTTTACCCAGTCTTTGATTGCAGCGTCTTTTGCTCTGCTCATTCTCCAGATATCGCCTTTTTCTACATTGTGGCTCATTAAAACTGTACCATCAGCATCAACAACTTCGACAACGCCATCTTCTGCTATCTCAAAAGTTGTAGGATGAGAGCCATACTCTTCAGCTTTTTGCGCCATCAAACCGACATTAGCAACGTTACCCATAGTCGTTACATCAAACTGACCATTTGCAACACAATCATCAACTATCTCTTTGTAAAAAGTTGCATACGTTCTATCTGGGATAACTGAAACACACTCTTGAACTTTACCCTCTGCGTTCCACATTTTTCCGCCATCACGAACAACAACAGGCATAGAAGCATCAATGATGATGTCGTTCGAAGCGTGTAGATTTGTGATACCTTTATCAGAGTCAACCATAGCCATGTTTGGCTGAGTTTTGTAAGTTGCCATAAGTGCCGCTTCAATCTCTGCTCTCTTTGCATCTGAAAGTTTTGTAAGTTTTTTATATAAATCACCTAATCCTAAAGTTGAGCTATAGCCAATCTCTTTAAGTTCAGTTGCATATTTTGCGAAAACATCTTTAAAGAATACTTCAACTGCATGACCAAACATAATAGGGTCAGAGATTTTCATCATCGTTGCTTTTAAGTGTAGAGACCAAAGAACATCTTTAGCTTTTGCTTCATCTAAAGTCTCTTGATAAAATGCTCTTAAAGCTCTTGCTGACATAAATGTGCCGTCTAAGATTTCGCTATCTACTGCATTTATCTCTTTTAAAAGCTTACCGTTTAAGTTGATTGCAACTTTAGAGTTCCCTTTTTTGATAACTGACTGCTCATTTTCATAGAAATCATTGCCAGACATATGTGCAACATACGTTTTTGAGTTTTCAGAAAACGCTCTTAATTTATGAGGATTTTTCTTAGCAAAGTTTTTAACCGCTGCAGCTGCGCGTCTATCTGAGTTACCTTCTCTAAGAACTGGATTTACCGCTGAACCTAGACATGCAGAGTATCTCTCTTTGATAGCTTTTTGAGCATCAGTTTGTGCATCTTCTGGATACTCAGGAACAGCATATCCTTGAGATTGAAGTTCTGCTATACAAGCCTTAAGCTGTGGGATAGAAGCCGAAATATTTGGCAATTTTATAATATTGCACTCTGCATCTTGTACCATCTCACCAAGCTGTGCCAATGCATCTACTTGCTTTTGTTCTGGTGTAAGAAAATCAGAAAATGTTGCAATTACTCTTCCTGAGAGCGAAATATCACTCAACTCTACATCAACGCCTGCATTTTTAGTAAAAGCTTTCACGATTGGTAAAAGCGAATATGTTGCTAAAGCTGGTGCTTCATCTATTTTTGACCAAATAATTTTTGACATCTTTTCGTCCTTGGTAATATTTTCTATCTTTGCAATAAAGTAACACTTAAGTGCAAAAATTTACAAAGACATCTTACCATCAAGATAAATAATATGCTAAAACATTGTCAAACTATTTACTTTTCTTTTAAAAGTGTTTCAATTTGTAGCACGTTTAATATTGTCCAAATGTGTAGAATAGTTACGCGAAAAATCATGTGTCCCTTTTTTGGATTTCATAAAGTAGAGATAATCGCTCTGCGCTGGAAAAATTGCAGCTCTAAGTGCTTCAAAACTGACATTGCAGACAGGATGCTCTGGAAGTCCCTTGTTTAGGTACGTGTTGTATGTAGAAGTGTCATTTTTAATCATCTCTGGAGTCACTTTTACATGTGAATACTGCCCATAATTAAGAGTTCCATCCATCTGTAATTTCATCCCTTTTTTGAGCCTATTATAGATTACTGAACTTACAAGTGGCATCTCTTCAATCGAAGCTGATTCTTTTTGAATAATAGATGCGATTGTTACAAAATGAAACCATTTTTTCTCATCGTAAAGCCCAAATATCATTTTTGCTATTTTTTTCATCTGTATATCTGACTCTTGGAGCAAAATCTTCATAACCATTTTTTCAGTTATACCGAGTGGCAACTTATAGGTATTTGGAGCGAAAACGCCTTCTGTCTGTTTTGTTTGAAGCGCGTATTCTTGTTCTAAAACATCTCTGCTCAGTTGAAGCTGCTCGGCAAGTTGGCTTAAAAAAACAAACGTTGTTTCACCAGGGATAAGAGTGACATCAATCAGAGCAGCTTTAGCAGTGGTAAGTTTATAAAGAAAATCCCATCTGCTATTATCAGTAGTTCTCATGTCAATCCAACCGCTTTGAGGAGAGCCCATGATACGAAGCAAGAGTGTATCAAGCTTTGTAACATTGTAATTCTTCTGCTGCATTTGTGTTATAATTTTATTGATCGAACCTTCGGGAATGTATATTACTCTAGGGGATTTTATAGGCTGATTTAGGTAATACATGAACGATAACGCGATTATTAATGCTATCTCAAAAATACACTTTGCTATTGTTACTATTTTATCATTCATATTTTTACTACTTTTGAATCTCTTTGTCTTTTTGCAATATGGAATATTTGTTCAAAATGTCTCATTTTCAAATATTAAAGCGGAGCAATTATACATTAAATGGGATGAAAAAATAAGAGTGCATGTCAAAGAGATAACTCTTACAAACACAGAAGATAAAAACAGTTCTTTAGACGACTATCAATCTCTCTTCACATCTTTAAAACCACGACTTGCCTATCTTAGCCTCTTTGAAGAGATAAGCCTTGAGAAAGTGACTTTTGATAATTTTAACTTAGAGGTAAAATACAGCGAAGCAAATGATGGATTTATAAAGCTATACTCTCCAGATGTGGCGATAGAGGGACTCCTTACTTCTGATGGGACTTTTTTTCATCTTCTGCTTCAAAAGTGTGAAATCATCGATAAAGCTCTCAAAATCAATGGTGATATCGTTTTTACTACAAATGATTCGCTTGAGCTCACGAGCACACTCGAAGTAGATGTACAAAATGAAACAAGGCTAAAACTCTACACCAACAGCAACAGAGAAAAATTGCGTTATGCAGTAGAATCAGAGCAAAAAATAAAAAATATGAAGCAGATAGTAGCACTCTTTGATTTTGACCCAGAGCTCAAATACTGGGTTGATGATGCAATAGTGTTATCAAGCTTGGAACTTCAAGCGCTCTATGGCTGGCTTGAGTATGAAAAAATGCAGGATGCGTACTTAAATATCTATGCAAAAGCTGTAGCAAATGATTTGATTTACACCTATGATACAAAAGTAGCACCTATAAGAACAAAAATGACGGGCTTGGAGTTTAAAAATGGTGTGCTTTTTATCCGACCGCAAAATGCCTACTCCTATGATTTTTTTCTTGATAAAAGTTGGTTGAAGATTGATTTTACAAAAAAAGAGGAGCTTTTAACACTACATCTTCTCTTTAATGGTCAAGCAAACAAAGACCTCCTCCATCTGCTCAATAATTATGAAATCAAACTCCCATTTGTCCAGACAAAAGGGATGATAAATACTGATTTGACTTTAGAGATTAATCTCATGACGTTGGATGTTGAGGCAATTGGAGATTTTTATGCAAAAGAGTCGCAGATACACTATTTGGGGCTGGATATCGATATTTTAGATGCACATGTTGTCCTTAAAAATTCTGATGTTCAAGTAAAAGGCATGAGGGCAGCTTATAAAGATATAGCAACTGCAACTGTTGCTTTAGATTTACAAGCTAAAAAGTCCATAGGCAAACTTGATTTTGCATTTGACACTATCTCTTTTGCAGACAAAAATCTCTCTCTTATGCCCAGTGAGAAGCCGCTTAGCGTTACTTACTTTATCGATGAAAAACAAGATTATCTGAAAATTGCAAAATCACAATGGAGCTATAAAGAGCATGCTGTTGGAGTGGATGCCACAAAAGTTCTCTTTGACATAAAAAACCTTAAAGCAAAAATCCCATCTACAAATATAAAAGCAGATGGAATAGCAACAGCTACGCTTTTGGGAGACATCTCCTTTAAATCACAAGAGGCTTTTTTTGACCTTACTCTTTTATCGCTGGATTATCTTGGCATCGGTATAAATGAAACTCCTAAATTGCAACTGACTTACAAAGATGGTTCAACAACAGTTGTGTCAAAAAATCCCCTCGCGCTTACCATAAATGGCGATAAAGTAAATTTTCAAAATGTAGCAGTCGCCATCTCAGATGATTTTATAAAACTTAATAATACCGCTTTTACTTATGCAGATATCCTCAAAGCAACCGCAAGTCTCAACTACAATCGTAAAAGTGAAGCTGGAACGATAGATGTCTCTGAGTTTTCTTTGCAAAATGAAACATTTGGTGCAATTTTTGCAAGTAAAAACAAAACAAAACTTCTTTTTGAAAACAAAAAAAACAGCACACGTATATACTCCAAAGAGTATCAGTTTGAGTATCTGCTCGGTAAAGATGAGTGGTTTTTTAAAATCGATTCATTAGAAAAAATAGCACAAAAATCGGAGATTTTACAAAAATACAGCCTTGAAGATGGTCACTTTAGAGCACAAAAAAAGAGTAGCCAAAAAGATATCTTGTTTTGGTTGAACACAGAGTATAAACATAAAATTCTTATAGAAGAGAACAAACCTGTAGAGAGCTATTTTGTTGCAGGAGCGTACAACACACAAAAAAGCCAAACAACGCTCAAGATTAACGATGTTCTCACTATAGATGTTAAAGATACCATACAAATCAAAGCAGACAATCTTGGCATCAATATAGATGAAGTTATCAATATCTTTGATGACAATGCCACAGAAGAGGAAGAGGAAGATAAAAAGAAAAGCTCTCCCCTCGTTACCATCGACACTACGGGATGCTACCTCTATTTAAGTGAAAATAGAAATATTATCTCCGATAGTATGCATTTTGAGTATGCCGATGAAACACTTCGTGGAGAGCTAAAGCACCAAGAAGGGAGAGCAAATTTTCTGCTCAAAGAGAAAAAATTTCATCTCTATGGTAAAAATTTTGGTGATACATTTATGGAAAAACTCTTCTCTCTCTCCAAATTTAAAGGCGGCTCTATGGAGTTTTATATAGGCGGTCCACTCAAAGAGTATGATGGAACGATTCATATCAAAGATACAACTATCATGGACTATAAGATTTTAAACAATGTCCTTGCTTTTGTAAACACCGTTCCTTCGCTCATGACATTCTCTCTTCCTGGATATAACATCAAAGGCGTAGCTGCAAAAGAGGCATATGCAAAATTTAAACTCAAAGAAGATGTTTATAAAATAAGTGATATTTACCTTAACTCAAAAGAGATAGAAATCGCGGGAATGGGTGAAGCAAGCATAAAACAAAACACAATTGATTTGGATCTCAATCTCATAACAAATCTTGGCAGTTCCTTTTCAAAAATACCTCTTGTTGGGCATATTTTACTTGGAAACAAAAACATCTCCACCTCCTTGCGTGTTACAGGCGCCCTTGACGACCCAGATGTAAAAACGCAAGTTACCAAAGATATTGCGGTAGCACCATTTAACATCATCAAAAGAACACTTATGTACCCTTTTGAACTCTTCAAAAGCGAAGAAGAGAAGAACTGATTCTTCTTTTACTCGTTTCTTAAAACAGTAAGAATATCTACTTCACTCGCTTTTTTTGCAGGGTAAAAAGAGGAGATGATAACGATAACAAAAGCTCCGACAACGATTGAGAAAAAGTCTTGTACGCTCAAATCAAGCGGTAACGTAGAGGTTGGATAGACATCTTTTGGAAGATGAACGATGTCAAAAGTGCTAAGCACCCACAAGCCACTCATACCAAGAGCGATTCCCGCTAAAATACCGCTTGTTCCGATAACAACGCCAAGATATAAAAACACCTTTTTGATTTCAGCAGGCGTTGTTCCAAGGGAGAGAAGAAGTGCGATTTCGCTTCTTCTGTTCATCACCGTCATTAACAAAGAGGAGATGATGTTAATCGCCGCGATGAGGATGATAAGCATAAGGACGATAAAAAGAGATGCTTTTTCTAACTCCAATGCTGCAAAAAAGTTAACATTATCTTCCCACCACCCTTTAATCGCAACGCTCTGAGGGAGCAGTTTTTTGATTTTTACAATATCTTCTTGCGGATTTGAAGAAAAGATATGGATGCCACTGTAATGGTTGCTTGGCAAGTTAAGGATTGTCTGAAGCGATTCAAGGCTTGTGTAGTTATAGGCTTTATCATACGCAGAGAGTCCTGAGTCAAAAACACCTTTAACCTGAAATCTTTTGATTTTTGGAGTGACATTCATCCCCCCTGGCTCTACGTGCGTAAAGATATACATCAACTTATCATCATCATGAAGTAAAAATTCATCTTTGAGTGTTTTGCCTATCAAAACATCAAACTTATCAAAGCTTTTTTCTTCTATCGCTTTTTTGACAACGCTGTTGACTTTTGCTTCACTCTTAAAATTAACTCCAAAGATATAGCCACCCTCGAGTTTTGAGCCACTTCGTGCCATGATGGCTGACTGAACATAGGGGCTAAAAGCTAGTTCTGGAAACTCTAACTCTAATGTCATGAGAAGGTCTTCATTTACAGCGCCATAAAACTTTGGCATAATCGTTAAGGGATAGTTCATGATGGTAAGTTTTTTTCTAAACTCATTGTCAAAACCATTCATAAGTGCCATCGCGATGATAAGCACCATAACACCCAGAGATATCCCTAAAAACGCCAAAAGCGCTGAGAGAAATATAAATGGCTGTTCGTTGTCAAAACGTAAAAATCTTTTTACCAGATAAGAGACAATTGATGTTTTCAAGAGGCAAAAACACCTTTTTTAGGACCACTTTTGCCACAGCAAAGTTTGTATTTTTTACCACTTCCGCATGGGCAGAGGTCATTTCTTGAAACTTTTGCTTTGTTGTCGTTTTCCTCTTCTTCTAGTTGGCGGTTAAACTGCATCGCTGCTTCTTGAATCTTTCTTTGCATATCTAGCTGCTGAGCAACACGTTTCGCTTCTTCTTCTGGGTCTTGCACTCTAAACTGAATGATTTGAAGTGTTTTGATGGTGTTGAACTTGATATCTTCAACAAGTTCAGTAAAGAGGTTGAAACTCTCTTTTTTGTACTCAACTAGCGGGTCTTTTTGGTTATACGCACGAAGCCTAATCCCTGTTTTCATGTTGTCCATCGCATAAAGATGCTCTCTCCATGCGCTATCAAGCTCTTTTAAGTAGAGCTCTCTTTCAACTTCGCCGCGCGTAGAGGCATCAAGTGCGCTCATCTTTGCATCGTAAACATTTTTCACATTTTGCGTTACTGATTCAAGGAGCTCTTCATACTCAAATGATGCATACTCTGCTGGATTTAGCTCAAGATTTATCTCTTCGTGAAGTACTTTGAACACTTTTTCTAGGTTAAAATCTTCTTTTGCTCCACCGTTAAATATGCCTGAGTTGTTCAAGAGATGCTCAATATACTGCCCTCGTATCTCATCCACTTTTGATGCGATATCAAACTCTGGGTCAAGAAGCTGATTTCTAAATTTATAGACGATTTTTCTCTGCTCATTTGCCACATCATCATACTCAACGATGTGTTTTCTGCCCTCGTAGTGCATATTTTCAACTTTTTTCTGCGCTTTTTCAACTGCACGCGTTACCATTTTTGACTCAATATACTCACCGTCTTCAACACCAAGACGCTCCATAATGCTCTTGATTTTATCACTTCCAAAGATGCGAAGAAGACTATCTTCAAGCGAGAGATAAAACTGCGTCGTTCCATTGTCCCCTTGACGACCGCTTCTTCCTCGGAGCTGATTGTCAATACGGCGGTTTTCATGTCTCTCTGTTCCGACTATATAAAGACCTCCAAGCGCTTTTACTTCATCATTTACTTTGATGTCAACACCACGCCCAGCCATGTTTGTAGCGATGGTTACAGCACCCTTTGCACCAGCATTTTTGATGATTTCGCCCTCTTGAGCATGGTTTTTTGCATTTAAAACAGTGTGTGCGATTTTCTCTTTTTTAAGAAACTCATGAAGTGCTTCAGATTTTTCGATAGATGCAGTTCCTATAAGTACTGGTTGCCCTGTTTGAGAGAGTTTTTTGATGGTGTTGATAACGGCTTCAAACTTCTCTCTCTCTGTTTTGTAAATCAAATCGTTTAAGTCAACTCTGGAAATCGGTATGTTAGTAGGGATAGAGATAACATCCAAACCATAAATCTGCGCAAATTCTGTCGCTTCCGTTTGTGCCGTTCCTGTCATACCTGCAAGTTTGTTGTACATTCTAAAGTAGTTTTGGAAAGTGATGTCTGCAAGAGTTTGCGTCTCTTCTTTGATGTCAACATCCTCTTTCGCCTCAAGTGCTTGATGCAGTCCCTCTGAATAACGACGCCCTTCGCTGAGGCGCCCTGTAAACTCATCGACAATGACTACTTCGCCGTTGTTTACAACATAATCCACATCTTTTTCAAAAAGATAGTTTGCTTTAAGTGCTTGGTCAAGTACATGCGAGAGTGACGCATTTTCTGGACTGTAGAGGTTTTCTACGCCAAAAAGCTCCTCCGCTCTTGTAATGCCCTCTTCTGTCAAAAGAACCGTTCTATCTTTTTCATCTACACCAAAATGCTCATCTTTAACAAGAGCAAGCGCGATGCGATTTGCGTCTTTAAAGTCTTTAAGTGTTCTGTTTGTCGGTCCAGAGATGATAAGCGGTGTTCGTGCTTCATCAATCAAAATACTGTCAACTTCATCAACGATAACAAAATTGTGTCCTCTTTGAACCATGTTTTCACGTGCGTAACTCATGTTGTCCCTAAGATAGTCAAATCCGAACTCATTGTTTGTTCCGTATGTGATATCTGCGCCGTAAACCTCTCGCTTTACCATTGGGTCATGCATATTTTCCAAGATAACACCAACGCTAAAGCCTAAGAACTCATAAAGCGGGCGCATTTCGTTTCCATCTCTTGAAGCTAGGTAGTCGTTTACCGTGACAAGATGTACCCCTTTTCCTGTCATAGCATTGAGGACGATAGGAAGCGTTGCAACAAGGGTTTTACCCTCCCCTGTTTTCATCTCAGCAATCTTGCCCTCATGTAAAACTATCCCGCCGACAAGCTGTACATCAAAGTGTCGCATGTTTAGCACTCTTGAACTTACTTCTCTTGTGATAGCAAAAGAGTCCGCCAAAACATCATCCAAGCTTTTTGCTCCAGATAAAACGCTCTCTTTTATCGCACCAAACGCTTCTTTGAGCGCATCATCACTTAAAGGCTTATACATTTGCTCTAAAGCGCTTATCCTGCTTACCGTTTTTTTATATCTTTTTAATTCTCGATCATTTGAAGTACCAAAAATTTTTCCCATTAATGCTTGTAGCATCTGCAACCTTATTGTAAGCGGGTAAAAAACACCGCTAAAGAAATTCCTTTTATTTTAACACACATAAAATTAGAAATCGCATAAATGGGCGCTTTTGTAAAAGTTCTCTCTTTTACTTTGCAAGATATTAAATAATATGTAAACGGTCACTAAGATATAATTTTTAAAAAAACACAAAGGTACAAATGAAACTCTTTTACTTAGCACTCTTTTTAACGATGGAGCTTTTCGCTTCACTTGATTCTATGACCTCTTTTGACGCAGATTTCGTCCAAAGTATCACAGATGAAGAGAAAAAAACGATTCACTACAATGGACACATAGTTGCTTCAAAACCGCAAAATGCGAGATGGAGCTATTTTAAACCGATTAAAAAAGAGGTTTATATCAATGACTTTGAAGCGACTATTGTAGAACCTGAGATAGAACAAGTTATCGTGCGACAAATAGAATCAAATTTTGATTTTTTTAAGATTATTGGCAAAGCAAAGAAAAATGCTCAAAACAGCTATACGGCTCACTATAAAGAGACGCAATTTACCATCAAGATGAGTGGAGAACTTATAGCATCTATCTCTTATAAAGATGAATTTGAAAACAAAATCGTGATAGTTTTTAAAAATCAAAAACAGAACCAAACTATAGATAAAGCCCTCTTTACTCCCGTTTATCCACTTGCTTTTGATATTATCAGGGATTGAGAGAGGTTATCTCTACCCTGTTTCTTCCCCCATTTTTTGCACGATACAGCGCCTTGTCAGTTACTTTGTATATCTCAGGAACATCCATCGTACACGCTTTTGGTAAAAATGAAAGTCCTATAGAGAGCGAAAGGTGGTCTGAAATTACGCTTGAAACGTGTTCTATTTTTTGATTTTGAACACTCACTCTAAGAAGCTCTGCTCGCTCTTGTGCATCTTCTTGTGTTGTCGCATAAAAAGAGATAGCAAACTCCTCCCCTCCTATACGGTAAACATAATCGTTAGCTCTTTTAAAGAGCGAGAGCATTGTTTTTGCAACCAACTTAAGCGCTTCATCTCCTTTTTGGTGTCCATAAAAATCGTTATACTGCTTGAAATAATCTATATCAACAATAAGTAAAACAAGGTTTTTACCATCTCGCTTTGAAATTTTATAATCTTTTTCAAACTGCACATCAAAAAATCGTCGATTGTAAAGTCCAGTGAGCGCATCTGTGATAGAGTACTGCTCAATTCTTTTTTTATCTGTGATATCACGAATAATTGCCGAAAAGCCCATGATATTTCCATACTTATCTATCTGTGGCGTAATGGTGGACTCTATCCAATAATCATTTCCATTTTTGTTACGATTTTTGAACTCTCCTTTATAAATTTTGCCATCAAGAATCGTTTTCCAAAGATTTTCATGAACCTCTTTAAGGGTGTCTGGATGTGCAACAATAGAGTGAGATTTTCCTATAATCTCCTCTTTTGTATATCCTGATATCTTGGTAAAAGCATCACTTACATCCGTAATTATCCCCTTGGTATTCGTTTTAGAGGTGATGACATATTGGTCGATAAGGTCGATGTATTTTTCACTTGTATCTAAAGATTTTGCATCTCGCAAGAAACCGATAATCATATCAATAAAATAAGCAAAATCTTCATTGTGGACAATATCATGTTTTTTTGTAAAGGCAAGCTGCAAAACGCCAAAAATCTTCTCATAGTTCATAAGCGGAAGAGTGCAGATGCTCGATGGCGTAACGGTGATATTTTCTATACGAAATAGCTGTTTTTGAGAACTATCAAACTCTGTTGCGATTGATTTTTTTTGAACTGCGACTTCACCAACAAGCCCTTCTCCAAGCTCGACAATGGGTTTCATCTCGTTGGTTGCATAGGAGGAAGCCAGATAGAGTTTATTGTTCTCTTCATGGAAGAGGTAAATCGCCCCTTGTACAACACCAAACCTCTCTGAAAAAAAGTAGAGCGCTTGTGAAGCTATCTCTTCTATGGTATTGCACTTCTCAAGATCATGTTTTAGTTTGATGATAGCTGTAAGATTGTTTTTAATCTTTTTTTCACTTTGCGCATAGAGCGTGTAACTTCTCACCATTGAAACAATAATAATAAGAATCAGCGCAACAACAAAAACTCCGATAATAACGCCATAAAGCTTTGCTTGTTCAAGCTCTTTTAGTTTTTGGTTTAGCTTTTGATTTAGGAATTCTGCATCTGCACGGTAGAGTGTGAAAATTTTATCTATTACATTGGTTGAGAGCGTAAAAAATTCGATTGCTTTGATGTTTCCACCATCAAGCAAAACAGTTTTTTTAACATACTCCTGCATCTTTTTTGTCTCTAAAGTGACATTTTCAAGATGTGCTAAAAGTCTTGCCTTCTCATCACTATCTTGTATCTCTTCGATGGCTCTTTGCACCTGCTTTGTATGTTCTTCACAAAGAAGGCAGTTGTTTTTGATAGAGTATCGAAGCTCAGTGTCCGTGGAGTTCTCAAGTATAGCCCTGCTTGTTTTTGCCCTGATTTTCCCAACAACTTCTATAAGATTTGGAAGGTGTTTGAGCATGATATCGATAAGAAAATATTTATCACCATCAGATTCTAAGAGCAGTTTGGATTTAAACCCAAGATAGTACATCTTCTCCTGAAGCTGCTCGATAACATAAGTGTATTTTTGATATAAAAGCGTCTTATCTTCAAGAGAGCTATTGATAAGAGTTTCAATCTCATTTTTAATATACTCATACTCTTTATCATAGAGTGTTGGATAGAGTATTTTTAAATTTTTGCTGTTTTGGATATCTTTTTGCGCATCAGCTTTGATAAGAGCAACATTACTCACAACAAGAGCATAGTCTGCTTCACTCATCGAGTTTGCGTCAAACTGACTATAACCACGTAATTTCTGGATTTTAAGGATAAATTTTTGCACCTCTTGTGCAAAGTTCACACCATCAATTTTCTCTTTTGTTTTAGCTATCTCACTGTTATAGTTGTCTATAAAATTGTTAAACAAGAAGAGCGTTCCGCCAATAAGAAAAAGAATTAAAACGATAAATTTATATATTTTTTGCATTATTTAAAAGTCCAAGAAAGTAATAGGTGATGTATTTTAGCAAAAGAAGAGGAAAAAGATGCAATATGGCGCAAAGAGATTTGCGCCAAAGTTTTAGAGTTTATAGTCTTTGATAAGGTTGAAGTTAAGATATTTGTAAATCTTATCCTCTTTGCCTGCGATTTTCTTTGGAACTATCTCATTGTACTCTGCAGCGCTCGGCAGGCGACCTAGTTTTGCGCACACTGCAGCAAGCTCCGCAGAACCTAGATAAACCTTTGTATCTTTACCTAAGCGGTTGTCAAAGTTACGAGTTGAAGTTGAGAAAACAACTGCACCATCTCCAACGCGCGCTTGGTTACCCATACAGAGTGAACATCCTGGAACTTCAGTTCTTGCACCTGAACCGCCAAAGATAGAGTAGTAACCCTCTTCTGTAAGCTGTTTCTCATCCATTTTTGTTGGAGGACACACCCATAGTCTTGTCGGAACAGCACCCTCGCCTCTTAAAACTTCTCCAAGCGCACGGTAGTGACCGATGTTTGTCATACATGAACCGACAAATACTTCATCTATCTTCGTAGGACGGTCACTCGCTAAAACTTCACTTAGCGTTGCAACATCATCTGGATCATTTGGACATGCCAAAATCGGCTCTGTGATTTTGTTCAGATCAATCTCGATAATCGCCGCATACTCTGCATCTGCATCTGGCTTGAGAAGTGATGGATTTGCCAACCACTCGTTCATCTTGTCAATACGTCTTTGCAATGTGCGCTTGTCTTCATAACCAGCTTGAATCATAGCGTCCAAAAGAACAACGTTTGACTTGAGGTACTCGATAACTGGCTCTTCATTTAAAAGAACCGTACATGCAGCGGCACTTCTCTCAGCTGACGCATCTGAAAGCTCAAACGCCTGCTCACACTTCATGTTTGGCAGACCTTCAATCTCTAAAATACGACCATTGAAGATATTTTTCTTATCTTTTTTCGCAACAGTTAAATGTCCCTCTTTGATAGCTTGATGAGGAATCGCATTGACTAAGTCACGAAGCGTAATACCTGGTTGTAACTCTCCTGAAAAACGAACAAGAACAGACTCTGGCATAGTAAGAGGCATAGAAGCAGTAACTGCCGCAAACGCAACGATTCCAGAACCACCAGGGAAAGAGATACCGATAGGGAAACGTGTATGGCTATCTGCACCTGTTCCAACTGTATCTGGCAGAACCATTCTGTTTAACCATGAGTGGATAACTCCATCACCTGGGCGGAGTGCAACACCTGAACGCTTTGAGATAAACGCTGGAAGTGTGTGGTGCATAACAACATCTGAAGGCTTTGGATATGCCGCCGTATGACAAAATGACTGCATGACTAAATCAGCCGAGAAACCAAGTGCAGCAAGTTCTACAACTTCATCTCTTGTCATCGGTCCAGTTGTATCTTGGCTTCCAACAGTTGAAGTTACAGGCTCTACGTACATCCCTGGACGTACACCTGTCATACCGCAAGCACGACCAACCATCTTTTGAGCAAGAGTATAGCCCTTGCCAGTATCAGCAGGCTGCTCAGCAGTCAAGAACACATCAGAAGCTCCAAGTCCAAGAACGCCACGAGCTTTTGCAGTTAAACCACGACCGATGATAAGTGGGATACGCCCGCCTGCACGCACTTCATCAACGATTGTGTTTGGGTTGAGCTTGAATGTTGCGATGCACTTTGAATCTTTATGCGCTTCGCCTTTGTATGGATAGATAGTTACCACATCACCCATCTCCATATCAGTTACGCTCATCTCAAGCGGAAGTGCGCCAGAGTCTTCACATGTAGCAAAGAAGATAGGAGCGATAATACCGCCGATAACGATACCGCCTGTACGCTTGTTAGGTACACCCGAGATATCTTCACCCATGTGCCACTGAACAGAGTTTACGCCAGATTTTCTTGAGCTTCCAGTTCCGACGACATCGCCAACATAAGCGATTGGGTGTCCTTTTTCTTTAAGCTCTTTGATAGTACCCATTGGGTCACTCATCTTTGCAACAAGCATTGAGTTTGCATGAAGAGGGATGTCAGAGCGAGTAAATGCCTCAGATGCAGGAGAGAGGTCATCTGTATTTGTCTCGCCAGCCACTTTAAATACCGTAAAAGTAATCTCATCAGCAATAGCAGGTTTAGATGTAAACCACTCCGCATTTGCCCATGAAGTGATAACTTCAGTAGCCGCCGCATTGCCCGCTTTGTGAAGTTCTTCTACATCATTAAACGCATCATAAACAAGAAGTGTATGTTTAAGCGCATCTTTTGCTGCTTCTACAACTTTTGCATTTTTAGAAGTAAGCGCATCAACCATTGGTTTTACGTTGTATCCGCCGAGCATCATTCCCATCATGCTAACAGCTTGCTCTGGCGCAATAGCCGCTACGCTGATTTTCTCACTTGCAACATCATTTAAAAATGCAGCTTTTACGTATGCAGCGTCATCAACACCTGGAGAGACACGGTTTGTAAGAAGGTCAACATTTTGAGCCATGTCACCTTCGCTTGCTTTTATCATCTCAACCAATGCAACAGCTTGCCCAGCGTTTAGTGGCAATGGCGGAACACCAAGAGCCTCTCTCTCTAACGTATGTGCTTTATACTCTTCTATAAATGACATTTTTTTTCCTATGAGTTAAAATTTAATAGGATTGTAACAAAATAAAGAAACGGCAGAAGAGGAGTGTTACCAAAATAAACAAAATATATAAATTTTATAAAAAATATGTGTATTTTAGTAACGGTTATAAAATGTCTCGGATACCTTTAGAGTTTGGAGCGGATAGAATTCCCTCGTTTTCAAGCTGTTCTATCAGTCTTGCAGATTTGTTGTAACCGATTTGAAGTTTTCTTTGCAAGTACGAGATAGATGTTTTTCTATCACTCAGCACTACGTTTTTTGCCTCTTCAAACATAGGGTCAAGCTCTTCATAGCTCTCTCCCATCGATGCGCTGCTAGCTTCGCTATCCTCAACCAAAAAGCGCTTGTCATAGTTCGGCGCTCTTTGGGATTTGATGAAGTCAACTATCTTCTCAATCTCCTCTTCTGTACTCCAAGGAGCGTGAAGCCGTACAAGCCCTGTTGAGCCTGGAGGCGTAAAGAGCATATCCCCTTTACCCAAAAGCGACTCTGCGCCTTGTTGGTCTAGTATGATTTTAGAGTCCACTTTTTGCCCTACTCTGTAGGAGATGCGTGAGGGAAGATTTGCTTTGATAAGACCTGTGACAACATCAACAGATGGTCGTTGTGTAGCCACAACAAGGTGAATCCCCGAAGCTCTTGCCATCTGTGCAAGTCTGGCGATAGAGTACTCCACATCCTTGCCGCTCGTCATCATCAAATCCGCCAACTCATCGATAATCACGACAATGTAAGGAAGATTTTCGCCCCCCTCTTTTTTTACTTTTTCGTTATAGCTCTCTATATTTTTGGTTCTGTTCTCACTCATAAGTGCGTAACGGCGTTCCATCTCATAGACCATGTTGTTGAGTGCCACGATCGCCTGTTTTGCTTTTGTGATAACTGGCGTAAGAAGATGCGGAATGTCGTTGTAGATGGAAAACTCAAGCATTTTTGGGTCTATCATGAGAAGTCTAAGCTGGTCGGGTGAATTTTTATATAAAAGCGAGAGTATCATCGCATTTATGCCCACACTTTTTCCGCTTCCCGTCGTTCCTGCTATAAGTAAGTGAGGGAGCTTTTTGAGGTCTGTTATGAAAGGTTTGCCGACGATATCTTTACCCAAAACAATAGTCAAAGGAGAAGATGACTCCTTAAAAAGCTTGCTATCAAGCAGTTCTCTTAGGTAAATTGTATCAATCTTCTCATTTGGTATCTCAATCCCAACCACATCTTTGCCTGGGATAGGCGCTTGGATACGGATGGTCTCAGCACTCAGTGCCATCGCCAAATCGTCTTGAAGATTGAGGATGCGAGAGACTTTGACATTTGCGGCAGGTTTAAACTCAAAAGTTGAGACAACAGGACCTGCATACGTGCGTACAACATCCCCATCTATCTTAAAGTGAGCAAGTTTTTCTATGAGAAACTTTATTTTTCCATCAAGTTCGCTCTCATCCACGCTATGCGCTTTGTTGCTTGGTTTTTGTAAAAATTCAACTGATGGAAGTTTGAAGTTTTTTGGTTTTTCAACTTCCCCTTTTTCTATGGTCGCAAGAAGTTTAGCGTTTTCTTCTAGCTCCTCCACAACAATAGCCCCTTTTTGCTCTTTTATCTCGTTGACAAGATCTAAAATAGTATGCTCTTTTGTTTTAAGTAGCGTAATGGACGGTAGCGCACTCTCTTTTACCTCTTGAGGCGCTATAGGTTTTTCTATGATTTGCCCAGTACTCTCTTGGGGTTGTTGTTTTTGCTTCTGCGTTTGAGTTGTACTCTTCTCTTCTTGTGATTTTGCATAAAGAGCTGCGACATCAACATCACTACTCTTTTTTGGAGGGGCTTTTTTTGTACTCTCCTCCTTAGGAGATGCAATACCGATACCAACTTTTTTTATATTTGCAAAAAGCATATCTACCATCTCATGCGCACTTTTCTCAAAAATAATAACCATCGATAGAAGCGAGATAATAAACCAAAATATCCAGAGTCCAAAAAACCCGATATTTGGCGATAAAAAGTCCACAAATCCTGCGCCAAATGCACCTCGAAGCTCGTCTGTGACAAGAAGTGCTTGCGCAAGCAGAAGAGAGAAAAAAATCAAAAATGAGGCTACAGATAACTCCGCTTTTTTGATAGATACGGGGCTTTGTTTATAAAAAATATAGAGTGGCAAGAGTGAGGCAAAAATATAGATGTAAGAGATGTAACCAAAATAGTGATGATTGTAAGAAGCAAAAATGGCACCATAGCTTCCCATCAAAGCCGTATCGCCCAAAATCGTCGCAAATCCAAAGTAGATAAGCAGACCAAAACATAAGATAAACAGAGCATCTTTCAAACTAAAATTTCCTTTTGTTGCATAAATCTTTTGTTCCATTAGAGGAGATATTTCTGGCTTGAAGCCAAAAATGAAAAAAAGATTATAGCCAAATGTAGGTATAAAGGCGATTTTTAGAGGTAGTTTACTAAGCTTAACTTGGAAATTTTGCCAACAGTTGAGAGCATTGCTTGATAGTTCGTATTTAATTGTTCTAAAGTCAGGTAAGCCTCTGCCAAATCTGTATCGATAACCGATGACCTAAGAGCAACCGAACTCATCTTTAATATCTCTGTTCTCTCTAAAGACTTAGTAAGTGCATTTGACTGCGCACCAACTTGTGAATGTGATCTAAAAACATGGTCTTGCAAATCATCCATCATTTTTATAGCATTCTCTATCCCTACATTTCTCACATCACCAGAGCTACTGTCTGGATAGAGTTTGTAGTTTTCAACCGCGGTTATCATCGCATCAAATGTCTTAAAAAAATCTGTTTTAGGGTCACGAACTGTCACGGCATTGTTTGCATTAAAAGTCATCACGGAAGCAGCTGCACTAAAATCTCCGCTATTGACATCATAAAGTGCCATAGCTGCTTGTGTATTGCTTGTGCCAATCTCTTCAAATGTTATCTTGCCATCATCACTCAAAAAAGTTCTTGCTCCTAAATCAGCTGTCTCTATCGCGGTATCGTAATCTGTAGTACTGTTGGCAGTAGGAATATTTCCTGTTACAACTATGTTCATAACATCCATCAACTGCTTATATGTCATGTCGTCCGCACTTACAGCTGCTCTTGGAGAACCCATGTCAAAAATATCATAATTTGTAACACCCCCATCTAGTGAAAATGTTGAACCACTCGTGGCTAGGTCTATCTGGGCACTATAGGAAACCCCATGAATATTTGTACCTTCAAATACAAATGATTTTCCATTTAAACTGCTTCCAGAAGCAACTTCAGACAATTTTGTCGACGCAGTTGCAAAGGCATTGGTCTCTTTTATGATTTGAGGTGTTGATGAAGAGAGCATTGCACCCTCTTTGCTAAATTCCGTTTTATCATAAAGTGTTCCCTCGATAGTGTTTGTCACAGCCACATCATCAGCCGCCGAGAGAGAAGACTTCACAAACTCTTTTACAAATAGATTTGGGTTTGTTGCAGTAGATGTTCCAAACATAACTTTATCAAAGTTTGTCTCGCCTGCACCTAAAGCATCTATATCTGTAACATCTGCCGCATCGACACCAGTTAAATCAAAATCCGTTGCTCCAACCATATGAAAATCAAGTTTACTAGAGCCTTTCATTTTATCTTCTATTACAATCTGTCCGTAAGAATTTAAACTTACATTGACTACGTCTAAATCTGCAGTATTGCCATAAATATCGCCAATTTGCTCAAGCAAATCATCTACTTTCTGCTCATCGGTCATTGTGATTTTTTCTTTAAAAGCCGTACCATCACTTTTTGTGCCACTGATGTAGAAAAAATGTTTAGAAAGAGTGTCGGCTGTATTGTCTGTATCACCCATCATATCGCGAATTGTGTCGCTACTTTTTAAGTGTTTTGAGGTTCCAGTAGCTGTTGAATCACTAAAATCAGGATATTTTGCAGATAAATTATACTGAGCAACATTTGTACTTATTTCACGTTTTACTGTCTGCTCTTCGCCCAAAAAGAATTCTGCACCATTGATATTGTACTGTTGTGACGTTCCAGAGCCAGTAAATGCTTTAAGAATCGCATCATTGCCCATGTAAGAACCATCACTAGCTATAGGTTTTGTATCAACAGCAGAGCCAGAAAAGAGATACTGCCCATTAACAGAGGTGTTTGACAAACTTATGAAATGCTCTTCTAACCCTCTTAGTTCCTGTGCTATTGCATCAAGAGAAGTTTCACTATTTGAACCATTTGCAGCGTTAACAAGAAGTGTTCTTGCTCGATTCATTGATGTTTCAAACTCATTTAAAACAGCATCTGTCTGATCAGAAAATTTCAAAGCGCTCTGTACGCTATTTTTAGTCTGATCAAGTGTCGTTATCTCATTATCCAGTCTCATTGTCTCAGTAAAAGTACGTATTCCCTCATGTGCATACTGAATTTTTAACGTCGAAGCAATCTGCTTGTTCACATTAAAAAGACTATCACTGAGCTGTGAATTGTTTGTACCATATATATTTTTATAGTACATATCACTTGCAATTCTCATAAAACACCTCCAAGATAAGTAAAACGACTCTTCTTTATTACTCTACTAAGCAACATAAGTTCCATATACGCTATATCGACTAAAAAGAGTTTACTTTTACTTTCACAAGATTTTAAGCTAGAAGTCACTATTATTTCGCTCTTAAGCCTGCGTGGTGAAATGGTAGACACGGCGGATTCAAAATCCGCTAACGCGAGTTGTGGCGGTTCGAGTCCGCCCGCAGGTACCACTCCTTTGTTTCAATAAATCCAAATCAATCTATTTGACCAAGAAATGGCGTCATTACAAACGCAACTAACTATTTATGAAGTGCCAGCTCTTTTGCAAGATATTCGCCTGTGTAACTTCCTGTTGCTTTATAGTTAGCCGCAACTTCTTCTGGAGACCCCTCGGAGATGACCAAACCGCCGCCGCTTCCGCCATCTGGTCCCATGTCGATGATATAGTCCGCATTTTTTATCATGTCGAGATTATGTTCGATGATAAGAACCGAGTTTCCAAGCTCTACAAACTTGTGAAGCACGCCTGTAAGTCTGTCAACATCTGCAAAGTGAAGTCCTGTTGTTGGTTCATCCAAGATGTAGAGCGTTTTGCCTGTGTCTTTGCGGCTTAACTCTTTGCTTAGTTTGATTCTTTGGGCTTCACCGCCTGAGAGAGTGACGGCATTTTGTCCAAGCGTGATGTAGCCAAGACCAACGTCAACGAGCGTTGAGAGTATCTGGTTTATCTTTGGTATGGCTTTAAAAAACTCGTACGCCTCTTCTACACTCATGTTAAGCACATCGGAGATATTTTTGCCTTTGTAGAAAACCTCTAACGTCTGTTGGTTGTACCTTGTGCCATGGCATGTGTCGCATTTGACCATGATGTCTGGCAAAAAGTGCATCTCTATCTTGTTTTCGCCCTCGCCTTGACACTTCTCACATCGTCCGCCTTTGACGTTAAAACTAAATCTTGAGCTTGTGTAGCCTCGTATCTGTGCCTCTTTTGTCTGCTCAAAAAGGTTTCTTATCTCATCCATAAGTCCTGTGTATGTTGCAGGATTTGAGCGGGGCGTACGTCCTATGGGGCTTTGGTCTAAGTAAATAACCTTGTCAACTTGTTCAAGACCGTTTATCTCCACACCTGCGACTTTGTTTACCTTTCTGGCATGGTTGAGCAGTTCTCTTGCCGTTGGGAGCAGGGTTTGGAGCATGAGAGAGCTTTTTCCGCTTCCACTCACTCCTGTGATACAGACAAAGTTATTAAGAGGAATTTTGAGGCTTAGATTTTTAATATTATTTAATGTAACATTTTTTATCTCAATGTAGTTCTCTTGCGCTCTTCTATAAAAATACTCTATCTTTTTTCTGCCATAAAGATAGTCAGCTGTGAGTGTTTTGGCTTTTTTGAGCTTATCAAGAGTTCCAGCAAAAACAACCTCTCCTCCAAACTTCCCTGCCCCTGGTCCGATATCAACGATAAAATCAGCACTCTCTATGGTCTCTTTGTCATGTTCAACCACGATAACACTGTTTCCCTTTTCCTGTAAGCTTCTAAGTGTGCGGATTAGCTTGAGCGTATCTCTCTCATGAAGCCCGATACTAGGCTCATCAAGCACATACAAAACACCCGTCAGTCCACTACCGATTTGTGAAGCGATGCGGATGCGTTGCGCCTCTCCGCCACTAATAGTACGTGCATCACGCCCAAGAGTGATGTAGCCAAGCCCCACATCATGCAAAAAGTAGAGTCTCTCTCGTATCTCGTTTAGGATTGGAGCAGATATTTGGACATATTGCGCTTTGAGATAGCTAAAGTTCTCTCTGTTTTCAAACCACTCATAGCTTTTAGAGATAGGCATGTCTAAAACATCCGCTATCCCACTGCCACCGACTTTTACCGCCAAAGACTCTCTTTTTAGTCTATGTCCGCCACAGACACTGCACACCTTTTCACTCATGTAGTCGGAGAGTTCTTTTTCATCTTTAAACATATCGTAAGCGATTTTAACGATTCCAGGCCAAACTCTTTTGACTTCATGACCTTTCCAAAGAAAGCTCACTTCATCGATGCCACC
>CAXNED010000002.1:0-30309 GCA_964201385.1 Sulfurimonadaceae bacterium
TATACAAAAAAGCAACTCTATTTTTGGTTAAATCTGCTCCATAATGTACCTATGTACTCATGGATTGCCATATGCGAGTTGTCAAACGAACCGCTATCTGGTGCTTTGAGGTAGCCGTCAAACTCCTTTGCATAAAATGCAGTCGGTGCGGCTACTGGGTTTAGTCCAAGCGAAGAAAACAGTTCCATCGCACGGGGCATATGTGTTGCAGAGGTAACAAGGGCAAAAGGAGCTTCTCCAACTATCTCCTTTGCAAAAAGCGCCTCTTCCATGGTGTCTTTTGGCGCTTCACCTATGATGATATCTGCCTCGTTTACTCCAAGTGCTATGGCAAGCTTAGCGTTCATAGTCGCATTTGCACTCTTGGTTTTTCCCTCATATCCTGTAAATATTATTTTTGAACCAGTGATATTTTTGTGAAGAACAACCCCTTCTAAAACTCTTTTTACACCAGCATTGCTTAGGTTTGAGGAGATTGGCTGTGATGCGTCTGTGTTGTGTCCGCTTCCAAGAACGTGGATATACTTCACCTGCTCTTCATAGCTATATTTTGGGTATTTTTGCTCAAGATTTCTGACCAAAAGGTTGGAAAAAGGTTCATATGAAAAAAGGAGTAGCAAGCCAAAAGATGAAGTCAAAAAAATCGTTGCGTAGCTCTTTTTATCACGCAACAAAAAAAGAAGCCCCAAAGCAAAAAGAGTTAAAATAAAACCAAGCGGCTCCACAAAAAAAGTAATAAACTTTTTGAAAAAAAATCCTATCTCCACATATTTCCCCTTGCTGATGGATTATAGTATAATTCGCATAAATATCTTAGAAGGATTAACTTGCAAGCATTTGGAAAGTTTTTTACAAAATTTGACCACGAATATCTTAGAGAACACTATATCTATATCCCAAAAGAGGATGAGCAAATCACGGTTGCAGAACTAGAAGAGATGCTTAAAAACAGACGCAAAACTGTTATAGGAACTATCTTTTTATACAACCCTGCCTTAGCACCAGTGGGTTACCACACAAACACAAGACTTGCAACGCAGGGGTATCCTTTTGATGAAAAGTTTTGCTCTCTTAGCCTTGAGAGCCACTTCCACCTTTTTGCTGCTGCACTCAAAGATGAAAACTACAAAGGAAAACTTGTTGAGATAAAGTACCTCTTTAGCCTCAATAGACCAGATATAGAGCCAACCTCTGTTTTAGAGTCCTTTGATGATGACCTCGACAAATATCCAAGCACACAGCTTACACGCTATGACAAAGAGCTCAACTACCAAGACTATCTCAACATCAGGTTCAATGGCAAATTTGTCTTTTTTGCATGGGGAAATAAGTTTGACAGACACCATAAACACATAATCGCCTATGCAAGAAACATAGCCGCACAAGCTGCAAAACTTGGCAAAGCTATCGGCTTTATGCACGATGCAAACTATGATGCACATGAGGCACAGGAGATGGGGTACTTCCTCCCTGCCATAGCAACTGGAAAATTTAAAGACCTACGTGCAAACGCTTTTAAAAAGGCATTTGCATCGTTTCCTCCTGCGATTATAAAAACATCGTAATAAAAAACTAGATAGTTATCTCTTTAATCTCTGCGATTTTAGAGATACTTTTATAGATAGAGGCAACAAGTGCTTTTCTGTTGGTTCTTATCTTCTCATCTTCTGCATTTACCATCACATCGTTAAAAAACGCATCAAGTTCGCCCTTAAGACCAAAAAGTGCATCAAGCTCCTCTTCATAACTCTCATAAACATGCGTGCGAACTTCGCTGTATCTTCTAAAGAGTGCCTCTTCTGCATTTTGTTCAAAAAGGGCTGGGTTTATCTCTGCAATGTTTGCAAGGTCGATATCTTTGGTGATATTTGCAACTCTTTTAAATGTTGAAAATGACTCGCTAAATCCTTCGCTCTTTGCCAAGCTATCAAGCGCTTCTATCTTTTTGGCGATTTTAAGCAACTCTCTCTCGCCCGTACTTAGTACCGCTTCGATGATAGATGGGTTGACTTTGAAGTACTGTCTTACACGCTCAAGGAAAAAAGCTTCAAGTTTTGCGATATCAAAAGGTTCATACTCCTTAGCCAAAAGCTTGAGCATTGCGACGATATCAAAAGAGAGTTCATGCTCTTTTGTGATTCTCACAAGCCCGTTTACCGCACGGCGCAGAGCAAAAGGGTCACGTGAGCCTGTTGGAATCTGGTTGATGCTAAAGAGTGCCAAAAGTGTGTCTAACTTGAGGCTCATCGCAACGATAGCACTCATTTTTGTGGATGGAAGCGCACTCTCCTCGCCGTTTGGAAGATACTGCTCTTTTATGGCAGTTGCGACCGCTTCGCTCTCTCCAAGGGCAGTAGCATAGTAGCTTCCCATCAAACCTTGAAGCTCTGTAAACTCATAAACCATCTCGCTCATAAGGTCGGCTTTTGCAAGGCTGATGGCACGCTCAAGCTCCTCTTTTGTCGCATCTTGAGGGTTGTAAATCTCAAAAAGAGTGTGTGCGATTTTTCTCTCACGCTCTATCTTGTCCGCAACACTTCCAAGCCCTTTCATGAAGACAACTTTTTCAAGTCCTGCCGTGCTTAACCCTTTTTTTAGGTCGTTGTTGTAGAAAAAGAGTGCATCGGAGAGACGAGGGCGTAAAACTCTCTCATTTCCCTCGATAACCTTTGAAAAATCACCCGTAAGTGCATTGGAGACTACAACAAACTTGTTGACAAGCGTACCACCCTCAAAAACAGGGAAGTATCTCTGATGCTCTTTCATGGATGTGATAATAACCTCTGGAGGGAGTTGTAAAAATGCAGCGTCAAAAGAACCCATTATGGCTGTCGGATTTTCTGTGATGGCAACAACTTCATCAAGCAAATCAGCGTCTATCTCGATTTTTACCCCGTTTTGGCTCTCTAAAGATTCGAAATCTGCCAAAATCTTCTCACGTCTGGCTTCTGGAAAAAGTGTCACTCCACCATTTTGAAGCACTTCAAAGTACTCTTTTGCTCCGCAAATAACAGTTTTCTCAAAGTTGCTTATACGGTGTACAAAGGTGCTTTTTGAAGAGCGAACACCAAAAAGTTCCATATCTACAAGTTCATCGCCAAAAAGGACATTGACCCAGCGGATAGGACGGATAAAGCTCTCTTGCAAATTTCCCCATCGCATAGACTTTCCAAACTCCAAAGATTTTATCCACTCCTCTATGATGCTTGGAAGCAGAAGATGGGACGCTTCTCCTTTAAGCTCTTTTTTATAGTAAAGAACCTCTTTGCCATCTTTCGTGGCTTGAGAGATTTGGCTCATCTCCACACCGCATTTTTTTGCAAAACCAAGTGCGGCAGGAGTTGGCACGCCATCTTTGTAAGCAACACTTAATGGTGCGCCAAAGAACTCCTCACTGCTGTCATCTTGCATGCCCTTAAACTCTCTGTGCCAAAACACAAGGCGGCGTGGCGTGTAGTAAAACTCAAACTCACACAAAAGGGAGTTTTTCTCTAAAATTGCAGCATATTTTGTCTCAATATTTTTCAGTTCTTTTAAAAGCGGGATTGCTGGAAGCTCTTCTACTCCAACTTCTATCAATAGTGGTTTTGTCATCATACAACTCTTTTTATTTAGATATTTTAGTCGCGATTTTATCGCTTTTTAGCTTTAATTATTATATTTCTCTTAAACAATAATTATAGGCTATCTTTTATGTTTTTGGTAAATGATTCTAAAGTTACAATGCCGCACAAATTAAAAACAAAAAGGATAAAAAATGCCAACAATCAATCGTTATGTAGATATAGACACAGTTGAAAGAGAGAGTAAAAAAGATTATATAGACCGCCATTCACCGTTTATCCACTGCGAAGATAACGCAAAAGAGGGTGAGATGTTTAGTGTCACTGTAAAGATGGGAAATGAGTACACGCATCCAGATGATTTTGACCACTACATCGCAAACATGGCGCTTTACAATGGTGAGACACTTTTAGCACGTGCTGACTTTGTTGCTGGAGCGTTAGCAAATATGAAAGCGCATGCAACTGTTACTTTTCACATCATCCCAACGGGTAGCAAACTAAAGCTTACTGCACAAGCGTACTGTACGAAACATGGTATCTGGGAATCAGACCCAAAAGTGGTAGAAATTACAAAATAGTCAATCTTCGCCCAAATCCTCGCAATGAAAACATTGCGAGGAACTCTTCTGCTTACTTTATCTCTTCAGCCATCGCATCAAGAACAACAAAGAGCTCTTTAGAAGCTTTTTCTGCTTCACTAAATCCTGTGACAATCTTAGACGCATTTTTGATAATACCGCCTTGGATAGCATCTGGAATCGCTCTTACTCTATCGTGAACAACTTTGTGGATTGGGTCAACTTGAGCATAAGAGGATGTTTTTGCAAATGTCTCTTTTCCATCAGATAAGTACCACTTTCCAAAACGGCAACTCGTATGGTCTGAAAATTTGAAATTGTGGTCATCTTTAAAGACTGCGTTATACCCACTTAGTTTAAATGCTATGTGGTCAAGTTTTGCAAGGGTGATAAAGAGTTCGTTGGAGACTTTTTTGTTTGCAAGTTGGATATCTTTTGCGCCATCAAGCAACCCATGCAAGCTTTCATTAAAATGATCAAGTTTTTGTAGAGATTCTGAGACTTCGCCATCCATCTGCTCTGAAAACTCTTGCATTGCAGAGCTGTTTTGCTTAAGAAGATTGATGTTGAGCTCCACTTCATTTGTAGCTCTTTGGGTACGTTCTGCGAGTTTACGCACTTCATCAGCAACAACCGCAAATCCACGTCCATGCTCCCCTGCACGCGCTGCTTCGATGGCTGCATTGAGTGCCAAAAGATTTGTTTGGTCACTAATGTCTTTGATAAGCGAGATAACATTGGATATCTCGATAACGCTGCTGTTGAGCTGATTGGAGTTTTCTCTGCTGCTTTGCATCTTTTGAGAAATGTTGTTGAGAGAGTAAACCATATCCTCTGTAGAGTTTTTAACATCATCGACGATAAGCTCCGTTCGTGCATTTTTTTCATTTATATCACGAAGCGAAGACATATTGTGTACAACACCCGTTTGAACACTTCCAACTCCCCAAACTGCACCCTCATTTAGTAGCTCCGTCAAAGAGAGAGTAAGTTTGTTCGCCTCAAGACGCTCTTCGCTCTCTGCTGAGTGCGCTTGGACTTGTTCTAAACTTGCTTTTGCGTCTTGGATAGCTTTGTATGCTGCGTACGCTAGGTGATTTGCTGATTGTTGGATAAAGCCTATCTCATCTGTTGCACAATTTGTGATTTTTTTGGAAAAGTCATTTGAGGAGACGATAGCGTCTATCTCTTGCTTAAAGCGGTCTATGCGCTTTGTGAGACTGTTGGAGATGAAAAAACTGACACTCACAACTAAAAGAACGATAAAAATACTAAAAGCGATTCCAAAAATCATATAACCCATCGCCTGCTCTTGGAGTTTGCCGATGTTTGTTTGAAGATTTTGCGCTATCTCATCTTCTACTTTTTTAAGCAAATCTATTTTCGATGTGATAGTGCTAAACCAGTGTGTAGCATCGATGCCAAAGCCGCCATTTGGCTTAGAGAGTGCGGTTTTGCGCATCTGCTCTACCTCTGCTACTACCGGAGCGCTCATGGTTTGCGTGTAGAAAGATTTTAACTCCTCCGGAGCTAAAAAGAGAAATTTACTCATAAAAATCTCTTGCGCATTTAGAAGCCCGATAAACTTCTCATAAAAACCCTCTGCAAAGTTGTCTCGTGAAAATGTTGAGGAGAGTACGGCTCTCTCTAACCCTGCTCTCTCTTTAGAAGCAAGAAAGTTCACAAATGCGTTGATAAGGTTGTTCATCTTTGCGTTTGAGCTCATCTTTGCAATCTCTTCGATAGAGGTGATAAAGTCGTTATTTGTGTTCGTATAGTATGTAACAGGCACACCAACCGCAACGCCAAGAGAGGAGACGCCACCTCGAATCTCTTGAAGTTTTTGCATATTTTGCATCGCTTTTGCTATCTTTTCTTGAAGCTCTGCCACGTAACCATTTATCTTCATTGTTGCGTGGTACGCCTTTAGCTCTTCATAAGCGGCATCTGTATCTTTACGAATCGCTTGAAGCTGCGGTGCAAACTTCTCTCCTTTAGAGCTAATAAAACCGGCAGAAGCGCCGCGCTCTTTTTGGAGGTTGTGCACAAGGGCGCTACTTTTTTGCGTATAGTAAACCATCTCTTCTATCTGCGCTAAAACCTTTACTTCCCCGTAACTTTCATAGCTCCCTTTACCTAAAGAGATAAGGATAACGACGATTGGTATGATAGACATCAAAACCATTTTTAACTTGATTGAAAGGTTGTTTAACATATTTTGTTCCTCTGCTTTTTATGATTCATTTTGCCGCTTATTTTAGTATAAATTAAATTGCTCTATTCTTAAAGACACACTTAATTAGTCATCAAACGTATAGAGCATCCCCTCTGCATTTTCCATAACATCCGTAGTTGGTCTTATGTGTGCTATCTCTTCTTTTAAATAGTTCAACTCAAGAGCAAGTCTGCTTCCATACTCATAACTATATTTTTTTCCAAAAGCCTCTAGTTTTTTTTCTACTGCCTTTCCGATTTTATTGTCTGCTAAAAATATATATCTGTTTGTCTCAAAAAGAAAAACGAAAAGCATTCTACTCTCTATCTCCTCTTCAAACTCTCTTTTAAGATACCTTGCTAGCTCAGTATAGATAGTGTGCATTTTGACACCGCCGTATCTGTCTATAAATCTTTTTGTATTTTTCAAGCCAACGCAAAAAACTAGATAATTCTCCTCTGATCTGTTTCTTTGCACTAACGTTGCCCGTAAGAAAGCTTCTCTTTTTGGAAAATAGTCCACCTGCGTTCTAAATCTTTCACATTCAACATTGATATCATCTAAGTTGATAAATCCTACAAGGCGGTGATTTTTCTCTTGTAAATTCGATATGTTAATATTGTACTTTTTTACAATTTTTTCGCCAACATCCATGATAAGATATATCTTGTTCGTTGCTGCTTCTATCTCATCAAGTACGGTAGCATTGCTCATCGTTACAAATTTTTTTTCATCAAAAAGATAACCCAGTCTAAATCTATCGGCGTCATTTGCATCTATCTCTGTATAAAAATGCTTTCTGAAGTTACTATTTGCGTAAACAATCTTATCGCCTTCAAAATAGACCATTGGGAAAGCAACACTACCTAAAATTTTTCTTTGTAAATCTTGTTGCTTCTTCAAGCGACGCTCAATCGATGCCTCTCTTTTTTCTCTATAAATACCCACTGCTATTTTTGAGATATTTACAAAAAAATTATTTATATCTATGGGCTTGGCAACAAACCTATCTATGCCTATCTCTATAAGTTCTATGAGATATTCCACATCGTTATGTGCAGATGTTACCAAAATATTTTGCTCGCTATTGAGATTTTTTATTTCTTTAGCCATCTCTATGCCATCCATTACAGGCATAGAAATATCGGTGATAACGATATCTTGACGATTGTGAGTAAAATTTGCAAGTCCTAAAAATCCATTTTTTTCAACTTCTACATTCAAAAAAATCTTCTTAAGCAGTCTCTCTACTTGAATGGATATATTTTTGTCATCTTCTACATAAAGTACGGATATATTTTTACATACTTTGCGAAGCTTGTTTATCTGTTCTTGATTCATCGCTATCTCCTTTTTGGAAGCTTTATCACAAAAAGAGCTCCATTGTTGCTGTTTGAAACGCTAAGCGTCCCTTCGAGATTCTCTTCAATAATAGTTTTTGTCATATAAAGCCCAAGACCCGTCCCATTTTTCTCTTGTTTGGTTGAGAAATAGGGTGTAAATATTTTTGCTAAAAGTTCCTCTGGTATGCCGCCTGCATTATCAGTAATAATAATGGTGATAGAATCTTGATCTTGTGCGCATTCTATGGATATTTTTGGTTGAGAAACTTTTTGTTCAAGTAGAGCTTCATGTGCATTGGTGACAATGTTTATAAGTGCTTGTATAAGTTCATCTTTAAGCGTACGTATCTCTATTGCGCAACAATCCTGCTGCACTTCAATAGCAATGCCGTTTTCTTTACAGATATCGTGCACTACTCCAAGCACTGCATCGATGATGGATTTTAACATTACCTTCTCCTCTTTTTTGCTCTCACTGAGAAAATTTCTAAAAATATTTATGGTATTTGAGAGATACTTCACGTGCGAATCAATGGTTTTGAGATTTTCTTTGAGCACATTTGTATCCAACTCATCCATCATCAAATCAAACTGTAAGTTGTTTGCAATCATCCCGATAGAGGTGATAGGCTGACGCCACTGATGCGCTATCATGGCAACCATCTCACCCATCGCTGCTTGACGTGATTTTATATGAAGCTCTTTTGCTATAGCCTTATAATGTGTGATATCTAAGCTTGTTGCACTATAACCTACAAGTCTGTTGCCAAGTTTGCTTCTAAGATACATCGGAGAGACAATAATGTTGACAGTGTAGAAAGTACCATCTTTTCTTTTGTTGACAAACTCCCCCTGCCACTGCTTAGAGGCTACAAGGTTGCTCCACATCTCCTTATACGTTTCTTGAGGTGTTTCATGAGAGCTTAAAAGCGCATGCGTTTGTCCTAAAAGTTCTTCTCTTGTATAGCCGCTTATCTTCTCAAAAGGGTTAGAAACATAGGTAATACAACCATTTTGGTCAGTTTCACAGTAGATGATATCGTTATGTATCATCGTTTTTTTTGTAAACAGCTCTCTTCTGATAAAAAGCGCATCAACAACATAGTCGATTTTTTCTATGAGCTTGTTTGTATCTACTGGTTTTTTTAAAAAAGCATCTATGGAAAGTTCAAAAAGATTTTCTCTCTCAAGATAGTTATTTAAAGCAGTTGTAACGATTATGGGCATAAAACACCCACCTCCTCTGATGCGCCTTATCATCTCAAAACCATCCATTACAGGCATATCCAAATCAGTAATAACGATATCTATCTCATTTCCATGAGAGACTAGCAAATCCAAACCCTCTTGTCCATTATAGGCAACATATATCTTGTTAAAATAAGTTGAAATTCCACTCACCGTTACTTTAGAGAGAAATTTGCTATCTTCGACATACAAAAGGGTAAGTGGTTTTAATCGATCATATTTTTTTACATCTTCTACTTGCACGCATCCGACCTTTTCTCATCTCCGATAACCTCTTGCGGCTTTCCTATAAAATAGCCTTGGAAAGCATCTACATCAAGTAGTTTAAGCGCATTATAAATCTCTTGAGAACTTACAAATTCTGCGATAACTTCGATGTTGAGCTTGTGTGCAAACTCGATGATAGTTTCTACAAAAAGGTGTACTTCATGTTTTTGAAGCATTTTTTGTATAAGTGAGCCGTCAAGTTTTATAAAATCAGGATGTAGCCAAAAGATATGCGCAAAGTTGGAATAGCCACTTCCAAAATCATCTATGGCGATTTGAACGCCATAAGCTCTAAAACGTTCTATAAACTCTAGCGCAACACCTATGCTATCGAGATGCTCTGTCTCTATAATCTCAAAAATAAGTCGCGAACCGACACCTTCTTCTTTGATTTTTTGCTCCAACTCCTCCATAAACTCTCTGTTTTTCATATCGATGTAGGAGAAGTTAATAGAAAAAATGTCGTTGCTATGGCGCATCTCTTGAAGCGCTTTAAAAATAACCATTTTAGATATCTCATTGTAGTATCTGTGCTGTTTTGCTATCTCTAAAAAGTAAGACGGTGCAATGAGCTCATCGCTATCTACGCTCTTAATACGCATCAAAACCTCATACTTTACCCTTCCATCACGCATCCTTATGGGTTGATAAACGGGAACTATCATACTGTTTTCTATGCTGCTCTTTAAAAGCGCTTTGACTTCCATGATATTTTTTACACTCTCTCTGTCGTCTTCTATATTTCTATAAAGTGCATAGTGCAATCCATGTTTTTTTGCATACATCAATGCGCGATAAAGATACTCTAAAAGATGGTTATGACTACTTGCAACCCCCATAGTTACGCTGATTGTAACGTTATCTACACCGAGAATAGTATATTTTTGTCTCTCTATGGCTCCATAAATACTATTTGCTTCACTCTCCATCTCTTTACAGTTTGTCGGGGCTTCTTTCTTGAGAAGAACAAACTCATCGTTGGATAGTCTAAAGAGCTCATATGAATAAGTAAGCGCCTGTGCCTTAAGAAGCTCTGCTACTTGGAAGAGCAGATGGTTTCCGTGCGCAAAAGAGTAGTAGTCGTTGATAAGTTTAAAATCATTAATATTGATTAAAATTGCCCATTTTGTGGATTCGTTGTCGATATTTTCCAAAAAGTATTCTTGATTATGGAGCGAAGTAAGCGTGTCTCTATAGTATAAATCATCATCAGAAGTTATCACATTTTCTAAGAGCTTTTTCTTCATCTCTTCGTAGTGGTACTTCATCATTTTATCGGCATATATATTTTTGACTACCATATACACCTTCTCAAGCATCTGCTGCATATATACGGGCTTTGTAAGAAACCCTGAAATACCTATATTTATGAGCGTGAGTATCTCTTCAACTTCTCTATAAGCAGAGATGAGAATGATTTTTTGCTCTTTGTTGCGTGCTATGATTTTTTCACAAAGTTCTACTCCATCCATGCGTGGCATCTTAAGATCTGTGACAATGAGATCATAGTTTTTTTGCATATACATCTCAAATGCTTCTTGCCCATCCAAAGCAACATCTACCTGATCAAAAAGTTTTTGGAGCATCTTGTATATCTGCTCACGAACGTTTTGCTCATCTTCTACATATAAAACCGTTATAGAGCTTCCAAAGTGACGTATCTGCTTTATGAGACTTAAATCCAATGTTCAATCCTTTGTTATCTTTTTTGTATCTCTTTTTGTGAAGCAACAATGTTCAGGTAACTCCCAAGTTTTGCTATCAAGAGCTTGCTGTTGATTGGTTTGGATACAAAACCGATCGCTCCTTCTTGATACGCTCTTATCTGGTTGGCGTCACTTCTATCCATGGCAGAGAGAAGTAAGATAGGAATATGTTTTGTCGCTGGATTATTTTTTACCTCTCTAGTAAACTCATAACCATCCATATCTGGCATTTGAATATCTGACAACACAATATCAACTTCCATGGTTTTCATAATTTTAAGTGCCTCTTTTGCACTCTTAAACTGGATGACACGATGTTCAAAATGCATAGAAATTATCGCATCAAGAAGTACGAGATTTGTCTCATTGTCATCAACTATCAAAATAGTATATTTTTTATTCATTTGTGGTTTCCGCTTAAGATTTTACAAACAACGCCGCCATAAAAGCAGCGAAAGCTAAAAGAGCAAGAGATATGGTTAGAAACATCTACTATTCCTATTTTGATTCATTGAGCATTGCATCTAAGAGCACAAACATCTCATGCGAAGCATTTTCCATCAACTCAAAATTATTCAAAATAATTTGAGAGTTTTGAAGCGTACTGCTTTGTGGGTTATTGCCAAGATAGGACAAGTTTTGATTTGCATTTTTATGTACGATTTCATGTGGTGATGCTATTTGAAGGTATGCCGTTGTATGTGCAAATCTTCTTTTTCCCTCTGCACCATACCAGACACCAAGCTCGCACTCATGTGTTTTTTGCTCTTGAAGCATCTTTTGTAAAGAAATAATGGAGTTGTACACACGTGATTTGTAAAGAATATGCTCTAACTTTGCAAGAACAATAAAGATACTATTTTCCATTCCATAAGAGTAGTTAACCATTTTAAGTGAATCGTCACTGAGCTTAACAAGTGCCTCCTCAAATTCAATCATCTTGTCTGTTGAGCGTTCTACTGTGATTTTCATACTTTGTGAACTAATACTTATCTCATTCATATCTTGCTGTAAAGATTTGATAGAAATCGAGATTTCACTTGTAGCGCGATGCGTTCTCTCTGCAAGTTTTCGCACCTCATCTGCAACAACAGCAAAACCGCGTCCATGCTCACCTGCACGCGCAGCTTCTATTGCCGCATTGAGTGCTAAAAGATTTGTTTGCTCTGCAATATCGTTGATAAGCTCAATAACTGATGTAATATCATTTGCCTGCTTTGCTATCTCTAAAACGCTATCATTATTTGCACCTACTTGTTCGTTAAGAGTATTAAGTTCCTCTACAACAGCACCTATATCTTTTTTAGATCTCATTGCTGCATCAGAGGACTCTTTTGTAGCAGATGTGATAATCTTCAAATCATCAATATTTGCTTTCAAATCTGCAATGATGAGAGATAGAGATTCGGAAACATTGACACTCTTCACGCTAATTTGCGAGTTGAAAATATCTCTTTGCGCTTTTGCATATTGCATTTTCATAAACTCTATACTTTTGCGAACATTTTCTATAGCGTCCACAAACTCGCCACTCATTCCCTCTGAAGATATATCACGTTGAAAAACGCCTTGGGAAGCATCCGTTATGACAGCATTTATCTCATGAATGAGCTTTTGGGTATGTCCTATAAGTGTAGCAAGCTCCCTTCCCATAATGCCAAGCTCTGTATTTTTATCATTATCGTTGTTTTGTTTATGGCTAAAATCACCCTTTGCAACATACCCGATAACTTCAGTAAACCCACTGATACCAGAGATGATAGATTTTCTAATGACGGTAGCAAGAACAAAAACAAGCAGACCAACGATAACGCCAACAACAAGAACAATATATTTGAAGAAGTTTATCTCTTTGCCAAGAAACTTAGAGTCAGTATCTAGCTCCTCTGCCTTTAAATCAACAAGTTTTTGGAAAGATGTTCTTGAAGCGTTAGCAAGAGGTGTGAGCTCTGTTGAGTACTTTTTATAAAGAATCTCTTTGGTGTGAAGTATCTCCTCCTCACTAAAAGAGTTCATCATCTTTTTCGAGCTCTCAAGAAAAAGCATCGTTGAACTTTTTGCTTCTTGCATCAGTGCCAGTGAACCCTCAAGAGCCATAAGCTTTTCGAGTTCATTAAAATCAGACTCTATTTTCTGAATGGTAGTTGAGAGTTTCTCACCATTTTTCTCATAGTCTCCGCCAAGCATAATATCTCGTGTTAAACGGCTTGTGTAGTTGAGGTTTTTCTCAATTTTGAGCGTAAGCAAGCCCTCCATCATAGAGTTATGATGCAAATGGTCATATTTCTGCCCCACATGACTCATCGTCAAAAAAATCGCCAAAGCAGCAAAAAAAACAAACACACTTACCATAACGATAAAATAGTTCATTTTATTATAAATACTTAATTTTTGAAACATTTTCCGCCTTTTTCTTAAAATAAAAAAAATTATAAGTAAAAAGTGTCGCGGAAGTGTCGCGGTAAGAGGAAAAATAGAGGAAATTACTAAAAAAATTGATTAGACTTTCATAACCTAGATCCTGAATCAAGTTCAGGATGACGAAAACTCAAAAATCTCGTCATTCCAAACTTGATTTGGAATCTAATTTTCTATAAGAAGTCTATTTAAAAACTAACACTCATCACAGCTACTATATTGTTTTCATCAATGCCACCTGATTCTCTGTTTATCCCTGTATAAGAGAGGGTAAACTTCACTGTATCATTGATAGGTCTTGCAAATCCCACAGAGTAGTAGTTTCCATAATCAGCATAATCGCCATAAAGGGCATCAAAAGAGATTTTCATAGGCATTGGAACGGACAAGCTTGTTTCCCATGCATTTGAGACAATTGCATCATGCGTTTGTACACCTCTATAGAACTTCGCCCCTATTTTTACGATTTCAAAATCTTTGCTTAATCCAAAATAAACCTCTCCAAAATTAGCCTCTTTGGATGAACTCGGGTAAGTATAGTACGCGACTCCTGCATCGTAACCTATGCCATACATCTCCGCTGTATAACCACCAAATGCATCAAGTTCTACAGAAGCATCAATACCCTCTATTTTTATATTTGCAGCAGTGCTACCCAGATAAAAACCTTTATAGTCCAAAATAAGAGTGCCTTGAATCGCAGGGTCATCTTTTGTTTGTGTCATCCCTCTCCACACATAGTTACTCGCAAGAACAACATTGCCGCTTAAGTTGATTTGTGACTTCTCTTCATCACCCATTGCCAATGTTACCAAGAGCGCGGCTGCTAAACTTAAATTGATTATTTTCATTTAAAACCCTTTTTTTATAAACTTTCAAATCATAGTAAAAAAATGTCGTGGAAGTGTCGCGGTATGCAAAAAAATAAAAATACATTTTATAGACTACTAAACGAAATCTACGTGTTTATAATTGACTATATTTCGTATTTATTGTAATATTACGAAATCTATATGTATTAAAGGCCTAAAATGATTGGTAGAGTTAAAGAATTAGAAATCTTATCAAATGCTTGCGAAAAAGACGAGAGTAAGCTTATTGCAGTTTATGGCAGAAGAAGGATAGGTAAAACTTATCTTATCAATCATATGTTTAGTGAACACAAAAAAGATTGTCTATTTTTTAGATTTACAGGTTCATACCAATTAGATAGCTCTATTCAAAAAGATAATTTTATCGAATCCATTTATGACTGGTTCAAAATAGAGCCAACAAAGCAAATCGAAAACTGGATGGAAGCTTTTAATTTTTTAAAAAAGGCTATCACTACTACTAAAACGCAAAATCAAAAAGTAGTGATATTTTTAGATGAAATTCCATGGATAGATAAAAAAAATAGCAGTGGATTCATAGGTGCATTGGGCTATTTCTGGAATGAATTTGCGCTTAATCATAAAAATATCGTGCTTATTCTTTGTGGTTCAAACTCATCTTGGATTAAAAATAAAATATTTGAAGATAGCGATGGACCTCTTTATCAAAGGCTTGATATAAAGATACATCTCAAGCCCTTTGATTTAAAAGAGACAAAAGAGTATCTACTACATGAAAAAAACTTCCAAATCGATGATAAAACTATAGCAGAGACTTACATGGTATTCGGCGGTGTTGCTAAATACCTAAGCTTACTTGATAGTTCAAAAACAATAGCTGACAACATTGATGCGCTTATTTTCAATATAGATGGTCACCTCAATAAAGAGTACAAAGAGGTATTAAAATCTCTTTTTGACTCAAAAGCACAGTACTATTCATCAATCATCAAAGTTTTAAGCTCAAGGCAAAGTGGATTTACTCAAACTGAGCTAGCAAACGTCCTTGGAGAAAAAAGTGGCTCTAAAATAAAAGATGCAGTTGCAGAATTAAGCGAAGCTGGATTTATGATGGGGCTTAGCAAATTAGGGTCTAAAATCAATGTAAAATATATCATCAGTGATCCATTTGTGCTTTTTTACAATAAATGGGTAAGTGAATTTAGCAAAAATGAACTTATCTCTTTGCAAAAACCTTATTTTAGCTCTATTATGAGTTCGCAAAAATATACTATTTGGAGTGGATTTGCATTTGAAATTTTATGTTTACTCAATATAGATTTGTATTTGCAGACAAGAATGACAAAAGGTTTGGCAAAAAGCTATGGCTATTGGCAATTTAGCGGAAATGAAGAAGATAACGGAACTCAAATTGACTTTATCGTAGAGTATGAAAATAGTGTTTATGATATAGTAGAGTGCAAATTTTACAATAAAGAGTTTGTAATCTCAAAAGAGTATAAAGAGAATCTTTTGCATAAAATGGAGATGTTTAAAAAGCATGCCTTAAAAGGGAAATATGATATAAAACTCATAATTCTTACTTCTTATGGTTGCGAAAAAAATAGCCATTACAATACTCTTAACATAGCAGGTAACATTTCATTAAATGAAATTATGAGATGACAAGCAAGTACCTTTTAGAGTTAAATAGATCGTGAAAATCTCTCTCTACTCGCTCATCTTCTTAAATACCATAACAAACTCTGCTCCATCACTGCTATTTTGTGCTTTTATGCTTCCATTACAACGCTCTTCGATGATGGTTTTGGACATGTAAAGACCCAGTCCTGTTCCGTTGAGATTTTGCTTGGTGGTGAAGTATGGTTCAAATATCTTATACAAATATTTTTTTTCTATCCCGCCGCCATTATCGGCGATGATTACCGTCACGCTTTGGGCATCTTCAAAGCTGTTGATGGTGATGGTTGGAGCGGTTCTCTTTTTTTGAAGTAAAACATCTTTGGCATTTTGTAAAATATTTAAAAAAACTTGCACAAGCTCATTTTTATGAATAAAAAGCGGCGTTGTATCTTCAAGAAGCAAACGGACATCGATACCGCTTTGTTCTAAATTTTTCCCGATAAGACCCAATGTATTTTCTATACAATCATGCACGCAGGCATGTTCTTTTTCTCTGTTTGGCATAAAAAAAGTTCTAAAATCATCTATGGTGCGCGAGAGGTACATCACCTGATTTTTAATGGTTTTTAAATTCTCTTCAAAGCTTGCTGTATCTAAGTTTTCAAGAGCGATATCAAGCAACATATTGTCACTGCTAAGCCCGATGGTTGTTAGCGGTTGTCTCCACTGATGCGCTATCATGCTCATCATCTCTCCCATTGCCGCTTGTCTTGTGTGTTGAAGCAGAAGCTCCTCTTTCTCTCTTCTTTTTTCAATCTCCTCTTTAAGCTGGAGTTCTAGCGTCTTGTTTGAGCTTTTGAGCTTCGTCTGGTTTGAGAGCATCTCTTTTAGCTCTTCTGAGAGATTTGTGCTTTTAGAGAAAAGCTCCTCTTCAAGCTCTTTTCTTTTGGAGATATCAGTATGAAATCCTACAACTCGTGAGGGTTTGCCATCTTGCGCAAAAGAGGCTTTTCCTCTGTCGAGTATCCACTTGTAGCTTCCATCCTTACAAAGAAGTCGATGTTCAGAGATGTAGTATGGGCTTTTTTTCTCAAGGTGCTCTTGGAGTGTTTGAAGTACCTCTTGCATATCCTCAGGATGAACACGTTTGGACCACTCCTCAAGGTTATTAGCTATCTCATGCTCTTCATACCCTAGCATCTGTTTCCATTTTAGCGAGTACGCAACTGTGTTGGTTATGGGGTTCCAATCCCACATCCCATCCTCCGTTACATCGATGGCGATATCTTCCATCAGAGTTGCGATGTCAGCTTTTGCATTCCAGTTTTTCATACTTGTTGTCACAAGAGCAAGAAGTTCATCATGCCCAAAGGGTTTGCGGAGGTAAAAAACATTGCTTTGGAGCTGCCCAAGAAGCTCTTTGATGGAGTAGTCAGAGTAGGCTGTAACGATGATGAGAACCATCTCTTTGTCTATCTCGCGTACTCTTTTAGCAACCTCAAGACCGTGCATTTGCGGCAAGCGCATATCTATGATAGAGAGCGGCACTCTATAGCCCTGCGCATACCAACTCTCCAAACCTTCCAAGTAGAGTTTAGGTGTTGCAAATGTGTGCAACTCATACGATGGCGTATCGTCTTCTTGTGTTTCAAGTGCGTTAAAAAAACTGGGTTGTTTTGATTTTTTGTCGGTTAAGATATCGCTAAAAAGCTCTAAAATGACAAGTTCATCATCAAGCGCAAATATGGTGTTGTTAAACATCTCTCTCTCCTAGTATTATGCTGGTGGTGACACCTATGTTGTTGGGATTGTTTTGCATCATTATGGTGGCGTGGGTGCTGTTTAAAAAGTTGTTAAAGGCATGCAAACCAAGTCCATTGCCATTTTCTTTGGTGCTAAAACCAAATGTAAAAAGCTTGTTTTCATCCTGAGCAGCGATGCCCGTGCCGTTGTCTTTGAGCTCTATAACAACTCTCGCATCTCTTTTACGAAGCGTTATCTCTATCAAACCACCCTGTCTTTGCGTCGATGCAAGGATGGACTCTATGGCATTTTTAAAAACATTGATGATACCGCTTTGAAGTCTGTACTTAACCGTCTGGATGGAGTACTCATCCTCTGCTTCAAAAAAAACTCTTATCCCATTTTGCATACATTGTATGCGATAATCCTCGATGATATCCTCAAGCATCTCATTGAGCGAGAATGTTTGTGTAAAGCTTTTAGTGCTGTCGTTGTTGTTAAACTGATCTTGCTGGTGGCGGATGGTTTGGACCGCATGCTCTTTGATGCTCGCCATCTCATCGGAAATTGTGATTATCTCCGCGGTTATCTCATCGCTAAGGGCTACTTTAAAGGCATACATAAAGAGAAGGAGATTATTTTTTGGCTCCTCTTTTGTCTCTAGGTTTTGTATCATCTCTATGGATTTGTCAAACCCTAACTCACTCTTTTTAAGCGATGCAACAGTGCTTCTTAGTGAGAGGAGTTTAGCATCAAGCATGGTAAGCGAGTTGCCGACATTGTGTAGATAACTGCTCGCACTCTCAAAAAGTCCCGCCCTGTAAGCAATCTCTGCATCTCTTTCTTTCATCTTCTCGCGCATTTGTGCTTGGATATACTCTTGCGTTCGTGTGTCAAGCTCTTTGCTAAGCATGTTAAAGTTGTGTATAAGACCATAAATCTCATCTATCCTTGTCTCATCACTTAGAGGGCTTTGGGGCTTGTAGCCGAGGTTTCTTGTAAGCTCCGAGAGGTTGTTGATAGGCTGTGATATAACAGTCGCTACGGTTTTTGACTTTTTTGTAAGGTAGATAAAAAAGAGGATGTAAAAGAGAACCATAAATGCCAAAACCACATAACCTATGCTCTGCGCTTGCGCTTTAAAAGCTTCGAGTTTTTTGTAGATAACAGAGGTGTCCACAACAACCATAATACGCCACCCAGTCTCAGGAATAACCTCTTGAGCAATGATGTAATTTTCGTTTTTCTTTTGAAAAAAAGCAACTTTTGTGGAATTGTTAAAAAAACTATCCATAACGCTTTTAAAAGAGGTGTCTTTGGTGCGAAAAATATTGTACTCCTCTGGTTTTTCTATGGTTGTTGCAACTTGACCCTCGTATGTATGCGCTTTTAATTCTTTAAGAGCAACAAGCTCCTCTATCTTCTTTGGCATCGCCAAAATCATCCCATCCGCATCCACAAGAAACGCGCTTCCCTCCCAAGGGATAGCAAGAGAGAGAACATTTTTCACAAGTGAATCTATCGTTACATCTACACCAGTAACTCCCTCTAAAAAATCTTTTTTATATACAGGAGTGATGTTAGATATCATCCATCCCTGCCCTGCTGGGTCAAGATAAGCCGATGTCCAAACATTTTTTCTTTGCGGATTATGCACTGCATCGGCAAGATAGTAAAAATTGTAGCTTGTTGCATCGAGATCTTTTCCATATTGCAATGGAGCGTCAACCATGAAGGGGTAAAGTCTGTTAAGTTTATCGTATGTATTTATGTACGCTTGTGTAATGATGGGATTTGTATCGACTAGAGATTTCATGAGAGGGTCTATAGCCTCAGAACACTCTATTTTTCTTTGTCGTGCTGCATTTATTTCAAAATTATTTGGAGCATAGATAGATGCACCGCCATTATCTACTTTTTTATACAAAGCACCATTGGCATGACGCGCAAAAATGGCTTCTTTGTTTGGAAATGAGCAAACATCATCCTCAAAAAAACGTGTATGATCCAATCGCAAAAGCTCTAATCCTCTTGAAACCTCTTCAAACTGCGAGTTGATATTGCGTGATTCACGGACAACTATCTCTGAGAGGTTTTGCGTCGCTTCACTCAAAAGTATCTCTTGGCTTTTTTGCGTAATAAAGTAAGTGACACCAAAGTAAAGCAAAAGCAGCACCACTTCGATGGTAAAGATGGGTATAAGCGTGCTTGTGAGGTAGCTCTTATATATAAGCGTGTTTAGCGATATTTTGTTTTTCATTTGTCCAACCAGAACCTAGAGATATCTTTATCCAAAATAGTATCAGGGAAGTGTCGCGAAAATGTCACAATGCTTCTTTTTTTAACTACTTTATTTTGTAGCCTATGGAATGGATGTTTTCAATAAGGTCATTAGCAAGTTTTTTACGCAGTTTATAGACAATTTTGCGAACATTAGAGAGCTCTATGTCGATACCATAAAAATAGAGATGGTTTATAATCTCCTCATTAGAGAGCGTTTGGTTTAGCTTTGATAAAAAAAGCTCTAAGATAAGACGCTCATGTTGCGTAAGCTTTATCGCTTCACCATCGATAAAAAGCTCCTTTACATCTTTGTCATAGACAATATTTTCTCGCAAAGAGATTTTTTGCGAGAGATTTTTTGCATCATAGAGGTTTTTACAGACCCAAAGTATCTCATCGAAAAGAGTATGCAGCGAGATAGGTTTGAGGATAAAACGCCTTACCTCAAGGTTGATAAGCTCTAAAAGATACTCAGAGTCTTGATGTGCAGAGAAGATAAGGATAATCTGCTCCTTATCAAGAGCTCTTATCTCTTTAGTGAGTGTGACACCATTCATATGTGGCATTGCGATGTCACTTAAGATAATGTCATAACGCTCATTTTTTGCTCTTTTTTCTTTATAAAGACTCAGCGCTTCAGCCCCATCAGAAGCAACATGCACCTCCATAAAGAGAGAGCTAAAAATCTTCTCAAGACTCTTTTGCAACACTTCATAATCTTCCACAACCAAAATCCGCATATGTTTTGTATATTTACGCAGAGAAAGGATATGCTCTTTCATAACCTCCAAATCTGTCTCAAACATCAGAAGCTCTTCTTTGGAGCGATAGAGGGTTCATCTATGTAAAAGCCCTGCGCATAGTCTATGCCTAAACTTTTTACCACATCCATAATAACACTTGAGTGGACATACTCTGCCACGGTTTTGATACCAAGTTTCTTTGCAAAAGCGACGATTGTCTCTACAACGATAAGCGTATTTTTGTCCACGTCTATGTTTTGGATGAGCGAGCCGTCTATCTTGATGATGTCCACATGAACTCTTGCAAGATAGCTAAAGTTGGAGTAACCGCTTCCAAAATCATCTATAGCGATTTTTGCGCCATATCTTTTCGCCTCTGAGATAAAACGGTCAACTTTTTTATAATCCACTATCGCATCAGACTCCAAGAGTTCAAAAATCACTCTGTGTGAAGCCTTTGAGTTTTTAAGTTTTTCAAGGATAAAGTGAAAAATCTCACTGCTCATGATATCTTCTATAGAGAGGTTGATGCTAAACTCATACTCGCTCTCTTCAAACGCTGCAAAAGATTTCTCTATGATTGTTTTTGTAACGGTGTTATAGACTTTTATCTTTTTTGCGATGGGGATAAAGAGGGTTGGAGAGAGAATTTTTCCATTTTGGTCGATGAGCCTTGCCAAGCACTCATACTTCTTTATCTCAAATGTTTTTGTATCTACAATCGCCTGAAAGTATGGCACAAGAGAGAGCGCACCAACAGCCTCACGCACGATGCCTGAGAGCTTAATGTTGCGCTCATAGCTGTTTTCAAAGTTCATCCTATCTTCATAAATCCAGTATTTTACCCCTTTTTCTTTGGCATATTTGAGCGCCATGGAGACATTGGAGAAGATGTTTTTGTTCTCTTTGTTGATGGAAGATGCCATAGTCAAATCAACATAGATACCGATACCCTGATAGTTCACTACGATATTTTTTACCTTTTCATGAAGCTCTTCAAGCATCTCTTTGAGTTCATAAAAACCAACTTCTTTGTCGATGACATAAGCAAACTCATCTCCTGAGAGCTTATAAATATATTCTTTGGAGATATTTTCTTGCAGAAATTTTGCCACTTGCTCTAGCACCAAATCACCCACGATATAGCCATAAAAATTGTTAATCGTTTGAAAGTTGTCTATGTTGAAGAGAACAAAAGCAAACTCTCTGCGCTCTTGAAGATCACTTCTAAGCTTATAGAGATTTGGGAGGTTGGTAAGGTGGTCTGTAAAGTATCTGTTTAAGAGTTTGTTTCTATACTCGCTTAGACTTGCATCTTTTTTCACGCTCTGAAGATAGAGCTCTTGGAGTATCTCGCTTTGGATATTGTGCGCATCAACCTCTTTTTTGATGCCATACAAAGTGACCACTGTTTTTATTTTGTCCTCATGTTTGAGCAGAACAATCTTTGCATTTGTAAAAATCTTATGAAGCTCATTTTTAAGGGTTTGGACTAAAACTGTATTGTGCATAAAAGAGCTTATATGCACAAGCAGATGCTCTGACTCAAAGCGACGTAGCTGCTCTAAAATGCCATCCATATCCCGCGAAGAGGTAAGTGTAAAATCTTCTATCTCTAACATCTTGTTTTCAAAATTCACATTGCTTCCAACCATATAGTGTGCGCTATTCTATCTAAAGAGTGCCTCTAAAAAACCTTAAAAAAATCATAAAGTAAATTTTAACCACACTTTTACTATACTCGCAAACAAATAATTTTTCAAAGGATGGGATTGAAATCTTTTCAGAACTTGCTGCTTTTACAAAATCTCTATCGCCTTAAAGCTGTTGGCTTTGAGTATAGTGACCCTTTTTTGGTAAATCAGATTAGTTCCAACGAAAAGCCTTCCAATCTTCAAGCGCTCTCAAAAGATATCACTACCTGCCATCTGTGCGACCTGAGTAAATCACGAACACAAAGCATGAGCGGTTTTGGCAACCCAAACGCCGATATCATGTTTATCGACTACGCTGTCTCTTTGAGTGAAGATAGTGCAAACTCCTACTACTGCGGTAGAAGCGGCGAGATTTTGAGAAACATGATAGAAAATGTCCTTGGAGTAAAAACCGAGGATGTTTACTTTACTCATGCCATCAAATGCAAGCCGCTAAGCTCCAACATGCCATCAACTTCAGAGTGGGACTCTTGCAAAGGATATCTTTTTGCACAGATTGAGTTCATAAAACCTAAAGTGGTTGTGACTTTGGGCAAAGATGCGTACGCTAAAGTGACATCCGAGGAAGATAATTTTCAAAGCGTGCGAGGTCACGTAATCGACTGCAAAACATACAAACTTGTTCCCATCTACCACCCCAACCATCTTCTAAGAAATCCAGACGATAAAAAGGTCGCGATGCGTGATCTTTTAACCATAAAGAGTTGCCTATGATAAAACCATTTTTCTACACCCTTTTGCTCTCCATAGCCCTTTTTGCAAGAAGCTCTCAACCATCCGCTGTTCCTCTTCCTGAGGTAAGCGTTCAAGATTTAGACCCCTACCCTTGCGATGCCAAGTGCCAGCAAAACTATCTTAAAAAGGGTTTGATTTTCTCCTATCTTGCACACCAAAATGCAGACACGCAAGCAAAAATGCTAAAATCAGAAAAAAGTTCTCCTGTAGTTGCAACAAACAACGAACCAAAGATACAAGAGAGCATACAAAAAGAGCCTCAGCAAGAACAAAGACAAATTCAAGAACAACCCACATTCCAAGCAAGAGATGTGCCTACACACTCCTCCACAAAAATCCGCATTGCCTTGCTATTGCCACATAAAACCATAGGAAGATACGCCCTCTCCACTACAAATGCCTCATTTGCATACCTTATGGAGAGAGGCTCACCTTTTGAGCTTAAGAGCTACAAGATTGAAAACCAAAGCCATGGAGAGATTCAAAAAGCACTTGATGCTATCCAAGCAGATGGTTTTAAATATGTTATCGCTCCCGTGACACAAGCGGGTGAGAAGATTATCGCTCAAATCAACCCTGAACTCTTTATCTACTTTCCAACCATCAACAAAAAAGATACACAAGCATCTTTCTCTAACTTCTACTATGGCGCCATAGATTACCGTGCGCAAATCGACATACTTTTGCAAGAAGCACACTCAAAACTTGTTATCTTTTGCGATGAATCTGAAGTAGGACGCCAACTTTGTGCTTATGAAGAGTCTGCATTTGCGAAAACTAAAAGCTCAAATGTTACCAAATATGTTATCCCGCAACAAGTAGCAAATCTCGATAAAGAGATAAAAAACAACTCCAGATTACAAGGAAGTTCTGTTTTTCTCAACACTCCAGTTGTTAAAAGTGGCATGGTAATGTCCCAGTTAACACTCTTTGATGCAAAAGTTGCAAATATCCTCTCTGCTCAAGCCAACTACAACCCACTTCTGCTCTCTATGACGCAGTACCGTGATAGAAAAGAGATGATTATCGCAAACTCCATCACACAAAACAATGACGCACTCATCGAGACGAACTCCGTCTTAGAAAACGATATTGTTTATGATTGGATTAACTACACGACAACTATCGGCGTGGACTACTTTGCATGGATGATTAGCGGTGATAAGCGCACCTACACCATCCCAGTTCAAGAAAACCAGATGATTTACCCAGTGGTTCTCCTCAAGCCAGAAACGTCACGTTTCATCCCATACCGCTAAGTCAAAAAAAGCGATTCTATCAGACTTTTCACTTCTGAGGTAATTTTTTGAGGTCTCCCCTCAAAAGTTATATACACAAGCACAATGCGCAATTCAAACACCTTCTTTTGTTCTTTAAAAACTCTTTGAAGAAGCTCAAAGGAAGCCCCTTTTATCTCTAAAAGCTCACTAGTAACCTCCAAAACATCCCCAAGCTTAGCACTCAAAAGATACTCCGCCACAATCTTTTTCGCCACAAAATGCCCACTCTCAAGCACAGGAGAAAGCCCCTTTTGAAAAAAAACATCACTCCGAGCCCTCTCACAAAAATTGAGGTAATTAGAGTGGTAAACAATCCCACCAGCGTCGGTGTCCTCATAGTAAACTCTTATTTTCAACTTTTAACCCCTATTTATATTTATCATCACTTTTTTTAAACTTTATCATAAAAAATGCAAAAGTATGCCTTAAATTATTGTGATTACATAGCGCGTTTGTGTCGATTTGTGACTAATGGTTGCTGTTACTTTTATTTAAATACAAAAAGTACAAACAATTAAGGACGTCTTAATATTTCAAGTAGTAAAGTTTACAAATATACATAAAAGGATGTCATATGAAACGTTCAATATTACTCTCAGTGGTTTTAGTTCCTGTGTTGGTAAGTGCTATGTCTCTTACTGAAGCTGTTAAAAAAGCGGTTGAGACGCACCCGCAGATTGAGATGAAGAAAGAAGATCGTGAAGCTCAGAAAAAGCTCCTTCCAAAAGCACAAGCAGGTTATTTGCCGTCTGTTGACCTCTCTTACTCAGTAGGTCCTGAAGTAACAAAAACAATCAACAATGAGCGGGAAACAGAACATTTAACACGTCAAGACGCTTCTGCTGTGTTGGTTCAAAATGTTTTTTCTGGCTTAGATACAACATATGCAGTTGAACAGCAAAAAGCGCTTATCTCTTCAGCGGGCAATAGCGTGAAAGAGAATGCAAACGAACTAGCTTTGGCGGCTTCTACTTATTATATCGAAGTGCTAAGAACACATGAGCTGCTTCAAATCGCAAAAGACAACGTGGCAGTACATAAAAAATATCTCTCACAGATAGATGAAAAGGTGAAGGCTGGTGTTGGTCGTAGCTCTGACTATAAGCAGACGCTTGCACGTTATGAAAATGCTCGAAGTATCGAGTTTTTGGCTGCACAAAATTATGATAATGCTGTATCGAGCTTTGAGCGTATATTGCCAGGCAATTTAGGTGCAGCAGACTTAGAGAAGCCAACTGTGGGCAATGTTCCTGCAAACGACTTGGAGTCTTTAGTAGAAATCGCTATGAAAAACCATCCAAAAATCACTGTTTCGCATGCAGATATCGAAGTTGCAAGAGCAGCATTGAAGCGTTCTGATGCACCTTTTTATCCAAAAGTTGATATCAAAGCGGAGGCGTATTGGAACAAAAATGTTCATGGAGTTTCTACTGGTGAGCCGAGCCTTAGCCCTTACGAAGAAGATTCAGGTTACAACGCACTTGTAGTTCTTAGCTACAACATCTTTAACGGTTTTGCCGACAAAGCGAACAAAGAAGCTAGTCAACACAGACTGCTCAACAAAAACAGCACACTTGCAGATGCAAGACGCTACATAAGAGCTTATACTGAGATAGCGTGGCAAACACTAGAGTCAACAAAACAACAGCTTGTTCACCTTGATAACACTATCAAATCAAGTGGTGAAACTGTTGCTGACTATGAGAAAGAGCATGAGCTTGGAAGAAGAAGCATCATCGACCTTTTAAATATTGAACTTGAGTACAACAGTGCAAAAAACCGTAAGGTCACTGCTGAGTATGACAGACTTATCGCTTACTACCAAATCCTTGCATATACTGGCAAGATACTAGAAGAGATGAACATTACGGTTGAGTGATTTGATGGAAAATCCTCTCTTAGAGTGCTTGGTAATTTTTACCAAGCTCTACAACCGTCCTTATAGCGCTGATGCGCTTGTTGCGGATTTGCCAGTTCCCACTGGCAGAACTACCCCCAAACTTTTTTCACTTGATGAAGATGGCTCTAAATCTGCTTTTCATCGTGCATCGCAGCGTGCAGGATTTAACTCTAAGTTAGTAAACTACTCATTTAGAGATATATCCCCTCTGCTTTTGCCCATCATCCTTGTTTTAAAAGGGGAGCATGGGGATGAAAAAGCATGTATTCTTACTGAAATAAGCCCCGATAAACAATATGCAAAGATTATCTTGCCAGAGACTGGAGAGAGTGAAAACTGGGTAAAGAGTGAGTTTTTAGAGGCTGAGTATATCAACTTTGCATTTTTACTCAGACATGAACACCACTACAAAGACACACATAACCGCCTCTTAAAACATGATGAGCATCACTGGTTTTGGGGAACACTCAGGTACTTTTCTGGCGTTTATGTCGATGTTATCGTTGCCTCTTTTTTGATAAATCTTTTTGTTATGGCAACCCCCATCTTTACACTCAATATTTATGACAGAGTTGTACCAAACAACGCTATCGACACGCTATGGGTTTTTACGGTAGGTATCGTAGCGATTTATATTTTTGATATTGTCTTAAAATTTTTGCGCTCCTACTTTCTCGAAAATGCTGCCAAAAAGAGCGATGTCATCATGTCCTCCATCATATTTGAGCATGTACTCAATCTAAAAATAGCCTCAAAACCACGCTCAGTAGGCTCTTTTGCAAGCAATCTTAAAGACTTCGACTCTATAAGAGGTTTTTTTACAGCATCTTCTGTAGCTGCTATTATCGACCTCCCTTTTACCATCATCTTTTTATTTATCATCTATATTATCGGTGGTTGGCTTATTATGATTCCAATCGGGAGTGCGTTTGTCATTATGATTTACAGCATTTTTGTTGAAAAGCCGATGCGACGAAGCGTTCAAAGCACATACGAGGCATCTGCTAGAAAAAATGCCGTTCTCATAGAGTCGTTGAGCGCTCTTGAAACTATCAAAGCTTTGGGAATCAGCGGACAGTACCAGTGGAAATGGGAAGAGGCAACTGGTGATGTGGCAAAAAAAGGGCTAAAATCTAAGATTTTATCCAACTCTATCTCTACTGTTGTCAATTTTATCGTCCAAATCAACACTGTACTGCTTATCGTCGGAGGGGTTTATGCCATAGGCGAGAGAGAGCTGACGATGGGTGGGCTTATAGCTGTGGTTATGTTAGGCTCAAGGATGTTAGCGCCTCTTGGTCAAGTTGCAGCGCTTATTGCAAATTTTCAACAGACAAAAACTGCTTATGATGCCATCAATGACATCATGAAACTCTCTGTTGAGCGTGAGGAAGCTAGAAATTTTGTACAGCGCCCATCATTTGCAGGCAAAATCGAATTTAGACAAGTGAGCTTTACTTACCCTCATACAGATAACAAAATCTTGGATGACGTGAGCTTTGTCATTCACGCTGGAGAGAGCGTAGGCATCATTGGCACGAATGGCTCTGGAAAAACAACGATTGAAAAGCTTATCCTTGGTCTTTATGAACCAACAGAAGGCTCAATTCTCGTAGATGGAATCGATATCAAACAGATTGACCCTGCCGATTTGAGGCACAACATCTCTTATGTACCCCAAGATGTTATTTTGTTTCAAGGCACACTCAAAGAAAACATCGTGCTCCGCTCGCCAAATGCGAGTGATGAAGAGATTATCAAAGTCTCCAAACTAAGCGGTGTCAATGACTTTGTCGATACGCATCCGATGGGGTACGACATGCCTATCGGTGAGAGAGGCGATGGTCTCTCAGGCGGACAAAAGCAGTCCATCTCTATTGCACGTGCTTTTATCCATGAAGCGCCTATCGTCCTGCTTGATGAGCCTACAAACTCTATGGACAGCACGCATGAAAACAACTTTATCAGAGCTTTGGGAAGTTACAAAGATGGTAAAACAACGATTTTGATATCGCATAAAAATATTTTACTTGGTCTCACACAGAGGCTCATTTTGATAGACAAAGGCAAAGTAGTACTAGATGGTTCGCACGATGAAGTACTCGCACAGCTTCAAACACCAAAAAAAAGAGTAACCAATGCGTCTTGAAGATAATTTTGTAGAGTACTCTTACAACAAAAAAGATATTAAAAATCTTCGTATCAAAAATGAGGAAGATTTGGAGTATATGAACTCTGTAAGTGCTGCGATGCTTACAAATCATACACTCGCTACAAAGTTGATGCTTTGGATTAGTGCTTTTTTTATCATCTGGCTTATCTACTGGGCGTATAATGCAGAGATTGATGCGCTTACACGTGGGCAAGGCAAGGTTATCCCCTCTTCTCAAGTGCAGGTTATCCAAAATCTTGAGGGCGGAATTGTGAGTGAAATTCTTGTTGCAGAGGGCGAGAGGGTAAAAAAAGGCGATATTCTTATCAAGATTGATGACACTGGATTTGTAAGCAATTTTACAGAGAGCCAACTCCGCTACAACGAACTTCAAGCAAAAAGTATTCGTCTTTTGGCAGAATCAGCAGGAACTCCTTTTAACGCAAGCGATGCCATTAGAAAAAATGCTCCTGAACTCATCCGATATGAAGAGTCTCTCTACCTTAGCAACAAAGAGCAGTTGGAAAACAACATACTCATCTACAAGCACCGCTTAGAACAAAAAAGAGACGAACTCAAAGAGACCGAAGCGAAGCTTTCAAACCTGACAAAGAGCTATGAGTTTATCACACGGGAGTTGGCGCTTAACAAGCCTTTGGTTGACAAGGGGATAGTCTCTGAGGTTGAGTATCTTAAGCTTCAAAGAGAAGCGAGCAGCATCGAAGGGCAGATGAAATCCACCAAGCTCTCCATCCCTCGTCTCAACTCCATCATCAATGAACAGCAAAACAATATCTTAGAACTTCAGTTCAAGTTTCGCAACATCGCAAAAGAGAAGTTCAATGAAACCAAAGCCGAGATGTCAAGGATAGAGAGCGCTAACGTTGCTAGAGAAGACAAGGTAAATCGAACTCTTGTACGCTCTCCCGTAGATGGAACCATCAAGCAGCTACTCGTAAACACCGTAGGCGGAGTTGTAAGACCAGGGATGAACATCATAGAAATCGTCCCGACAGAGGACAATCTTCTTATCGAAGCAAAGATTAGACCTGCAGACATCGCATTTTTATTTCCAGGACAACGTGCGATTGTAAAGTTTTCAGCGTATGATTTTGCGATTTATGGCTCACTAGATGGCACACTCACACACATCAGTGCGGACACCATTTACGATGAAGCAAGCAAACAAAACTACTTTCTTGTACGCATCAAAACTGACAAAAACTATCTTAGCGGCGAGGAGAAAAAACTCAACATCATGGTTGGGATGACGGCTGACGTTGACATCATCACAGGGAAAAAGACGGTACTTGACTATATCTTAAAACCAATACTGCGCGCACGCGAAAATGTATTAAGCGAAAGGTAACTATGAAAAAGGTTCTACTCTTTACAAACATGTCTTCCATTCAAAAACATTGGGAGAGAGCTTTAGAAAAATCTTACGAGACGCTTTGCTTTGAGAGTTTTGATGCGTTACTCGAAGAGCTGGGGAGCCAAGACGAGAAAACAATCGTTATGTTTGATGAGATGAGCATCTCCAACATCAAAGAAGCCCTGCAAAAGCTTGGAGAATACCCTCATGCCCTTGTTTTACTCTTTCACGCTCTGCCTGAGGTTTACCACGCTTCAACTCTTCTTAGCAGCGGTATCAAAGGGTATGAAAACGCTTATAGTAACAAAGAAAATCTCCTCCAAATGCTACACGCCGTAGAAGATGGCAACAACTGGCTCTTTGCCGATTTGACATACTTCATCATCAACAAATTTATGCAAACTAAAAAGAAAAACGAACCCGATTTTATGCCGCGACTTACAGAAAGAGAGAAGGATATAGCACTCATGATTGCAGAGGGGATGAGCAACAAAGAGATAGCACAAAGAGAAAAAATTGCACTATCTACGGTAAAAGGTCACATCCACCATATCTTTGAAAAGGCGGATGTGGCTGACAGAATCTC
>CAXNED010000003.1:0-27963 GCA_964201385.1 Sulfurimonadaceae bacterium
TCTTTTTCATCGCTTACACACTCTTTTAACGAACTTTCCATAAGCATCTTAATCTCACAATAGCTACTTTTTTGCTCTATAATCCCAAGCGCAAGCAGGATACGTTTTGTGTAAGCATCTACTTTGAATTGCAGTTGATTGTAGCCATATAGAAGCATAGAATCAGCGGTCTCTTCTCCTATACCAATAACATCCAAAAGTGCTTCTCGCTCTGGAGCTTTACCATCAAGCGTGCTATAAAATTTGATAAACTCTAAAATATATCTTGCTTTTTGGTTAAAGTATCCTGTCGGTCGAATCGCTTCTTTGAGTTCGTCGCTATTCATCGATACTATTGCAGCCGCACTTATGGCATTTTTTGCATGCAAGTTTTCCAAAGATTTCACCACAGAAGTAAATGTTGTATTTTGTGTCAAAATAGAGCCTAAGCAGACTTCAAAGATTTCATTAGCATTCCGTGGAAAGTTGTAGTCCGCTTTATGATATCCATACCCAGTTATAGGCCACCACCCCTGAACACCATACGTTTTATAGAGTGTTTTATAGAGAGCATATACGGTGTTCATAGGTAAGAAAGTACCTTTACACCGACAAAAATAATACCCAAAAAGAGCAAGGAAGAGATAAAAACAAGTGCCGTGACGATTTTTGGTTTACACTCGTAGAGTGAGGCAAAATTGACATTGGCAATAGCAAGAGGAACTAAAATCTCTATGAAAATAATCCCTTTTATCATGGAGCTTAGTTCGAAAAATGAGAGAACTATAAAGGCAACTGCTGGTAAAAAAAGAAATTTAGTACCCATAACCCACATTGTTAGCGTTTTGCTAATCTCGCTTATTTTGGTGCCATAAAGATAGATACCAAACAAAAGAAGCTGCATGACAATGGAAGCGTAAGCTCCCATCATAAGTGTTTTCATAATCTCCTCACTTGGTTTATAGCCATAGACACTAAGCGCAATCGCTACCATTGCTGCCCAGAGAATTGGGAGTTTGATGATATTTTTAAAGGATGTTTTTATATCAAAACTCCCTCGTGAGTAGTAGTAAACGCCCACAGTATAGACCAAAAAAACATTCATAAGGTTGATAACGGTTGTGTAAGGAATCGACTCTTCCCCAAAAATAGCGATATTCAGAGGAATGCCCAGATTTCCTGTATTGCCTATAATTGCGGCAACTGTTGCGATGGAGTACTCTTTTTGGTCTTGAAACAACTTTTTTGCAAAGAGTGCTACAAGCACTAAAACCAAAAGAGTGATAAAAAGATAGATTGATGGAGCAAGAAGAAGTGTGACATCAACAGGGCGGATAAGAAGTCCCCAAAATGTTAGGAAAACTTGTAAAAAATAGACGTTGATAAGTGTAATGGTTTTATCATCAATCTTCTCTTTGAAGCTCATTTTTGCAACAAAACCAATGACGATGAAGATGTAAATTGCCAGAATTGAAAATAGTATTGAACTCATTTGTGGATTATAGCAAATAGAGTATAATTTCACACCAAAACAGGGGTTAACTTATGCAAACCATAGAAGAGATAGACAAGAGTATAAAAGAAAATTTAGCAGTAATGCTCTACTTTTCAGCCCCAACTTGCAACGTTTGCCATGCACTCAAACCAAAACTTTTAGAGGCGATAGAGAGTAACTTTGAAGAGTTTAAGATTCTAAGTATCGATACTTCTATAGAGCAGGAGATAGCCGCACACTTTAGTGTTTTTGCCATTCCTACGGTTTTGGTATTTTTGGATGGACGAGAGTTTTTGCGAAAATCCCGCCACATGAGCGTTGATGAAGTTGTGTGGGAGATAGAACGTCCTTATAAGATGATGATGAGTTAATAACTACCTCATAAAAGCGATAAGTGACGCAGTAACCGCAACATTAAGCGATTCTACACCTCTGTTCATGGGAATAGCGATGGAATCGTTGCAGAGTTTTTCAATCTCTTTTGAAACACCATCACTCTCATTTCCAAGGACAAAGATTGACTTCTGGCTTTTTTGTACATCAAAAATACTCTGTTTTGCGTGAGAAGAGAGCAGATAGATTTTTGTATCATGAAGCTCTTTTAAAATGGTATCAAGCGTATCACAGTAGTAGATAGGAACTCGAAAGAGCGTTCCTGCACTTGCTTTTATGACAAGTGGAGAGATTTTTGCACTGTTTTTTTTAGGAAGAATGATTCCATCGACATAACCCGCCGCACATGAACGGACAATCATGCCAAGGTTTTGAGGATTTTGAATACCATCAAGTGCAAGAAGTTTAAAGCTTTTGAGGCTTTTTATCTCATTTGCATTTTGATGAGAGTTTGCGATAATGTCTATCGCAACGCCTTGATCTTGTTTTGCATTTTTGCTGATTCTGCTCAGTGCGGCTTTATCATGATAAGCAACCTCAATCCCTCTCTGTTTTGCAAGCTTGAGAATCGTCTCAATCACACCTTCAGGCTTGTTTGAGTTTGCCATATGCACTTTATGTATCTCCACCCCACGCTCTTGCAAAACTTCCATGACAACATTTCTGCCATAAAGTGTTATGATTTTTTCAAAATATGCTTTTTTCTTTTTATACTCTTGTGAATCTTCCAAAAATGAATCCTCTTTTTTGCCGCCATTTTACACTATTTTTGTCATCTTAGTTACTATGGTAATGGAGCTTAAAAAAAGAAGCGCCGATACTGCAAAATTTAGAGGAGCAGACACAAAAAGTTATCTGATTTCATAGACAACTTCTGTTTGTAACCCTTTTTTAACAATCTCTTTGACGACAAGCGTCTCTATCTCCATCCGCATAAATTCCTCTAATGAGCATATATTGTTCAATGCCGCTGCCCTTAAAACCAATCCTCTGTAGGCTTTTACCCAGTGGCTTACAACTTTGCCATCTTTTAAAAATTTGAGGGTAGTGTGTGGCTTTCTTACCTCATAAAATTTGTCATAGTATCCAGCGCGCAAATCCAAAATCTCACTGTTTGCGAGATGAAGGTCAAGTTGGTAAGAAAATCTCTCTTTATAAAATTTATCTGGAGCGTATCTGCCGATGCTATTTCCCTGTTTTACTTTGTAGTTGGCTATTGTATCACCTCCAAGCAGAGGTCCATAAAGGTTAGAAAATATAATGGTATTTTTTTTGAGATACTCTGCCTCATCTTTGCTCAATGAAGCAAAATCAAGATAGTCATACGCTACGCCATCATAACGTTCTATGGCACACATAAGAGACGAATTAAAAATATCAGAGATGTAAGGTTCACAATCACTCTCTTTTTTAAGACCAAAAAGTTCTTTTATTTTTTGAAGATTACCACTTTGCACAATAGAGTTGTACTCATTTAAAATAATTTCTCGTGAACCATAAGCACCAAAGAGCTCTTTTTTCTCCTCATTGCCACCATTTTTTTTATTCTCTGCTGGAGAAAATAGTATTTTTAACATTCAAATGCCTTTAAAAAGAGAGGAAATTTACTCAAATCGTACCCTTTTTTACATAAAGAGTGCAATATGATAAATATTTAGAGTAAAACTCTTGACATTGAAAAAAGATTGCACTATAATTCTGGCTCAAATTCAACGCCGGCATAGCTCAGTTGGCTAGAGCAGCTGATTTGTAATCAGCAGGCCCGGGGTTCAAATCCTCGTGCCGGCACCATTGAATGAGAGAATATTAGAAACAGTGTTAGACCAGATAAAAACATAATAAGTTATGGTGAGTTAGTCAAGTGGCCAACGACGGCGGACTGTAAATCCGCTCCCTCCGGGTTCGGTGGTTCGAATCCACCACTCACCACCACTCAATGGCACATGCGGGCGTAGCTCAGTTGGCTAGAGCGTCAGCCTTCCAAGCTGAGGGTCGAGGGTTCGAGTCCCTTCACCCGCTCCATTGAGACTCTGGAAGCTGAAGTACAATTTCAACCTACTTCATAAACCTATTGTTATATAAACAGTAGCGTCTATACATAGCTATTTCTACACAAAAAACTAATATAATATTTATAAAATTATGCAATTATTGCTTGCTATTTTACTGTAACTTTTACTCTGCTCTCGTGGCTCAGGGGTAGAGCACTTCCTTGGTAAGGAAGAGGTCGGCGGTTCAAATCCGCTCGTGAGCTCCATTCGATAAAGTACAGATAAAATTTAAGCAATAATTGAATAATTTTTGGGTATAATTCCATTTCTATTCACAAATTAAGTCGGAGGACACTATGGCAAAAGAAAAATTTGCGCGTAATAAACCACACTGTAACATTGGTACTATCGGTCACGTTGACCATGGTAAAACTACGTTAACAGCGGCAATTACAGCAGTATTGGCAGTAACAAACGGTGCAAAAATGATGGATTACGATCAAATCGATAATGCTCCAGAAGAGCGTGAGCGTGGTATCACAATCGCTACATCACACGTAGAGTATGAAACAAACAATCGTCACTATGCACACGTAGACTGTCCAGGTCACGCGGATTATGTTAAAAACATGATTACTGGTGCTGCACAAATGGACGGTGCTATCCTAGTTGTTTCGGCAGCTGATGGTCCGATGCCACAAACACGTGAGCATATTCTTCTTTCTAAGCAAGTAGGTGTTCCTTACATCGTTGTTTTCATGAACAAAGAAGATATGGTTGATGATGAAGAATTACTAGAGCTAGTTGAGATGGAAATCCGTGAACTACTTGATATGTACGACTTCCCAGGTGACGATACTCCAATCGTTGCAGGTTCTGCAAAAGAAGCTCTTGAAGAAGCAAAAACTGGTACACTTGGTGTATGGTCAGCAAAAATTCAAAAGCTTATGGCTGCTGTAGATGAGTATATTCCTCAACCAGTTCGTGAAATTGATAGAGATTTCCTTATGCCAGTTGAAGACGTTTTCTCAATCTCAGGTCGTGGAACAGTTGTTACTGGTCGTATCGAGCGTGGTCTTGTTAAAATCGGCGATACTATCGAAATCGTAGGTATCCGTGATACACAAACAACTACTGTAACAGGTATTGAGATGTTCCGTAAAGAGATGGATCAAGGTCTTGCAGGTGATAACTGTGGTCTCTTGTTACGTGGTATCACTAAAGACGGTGTTGAGCGTGGTCAAGTTTTATGTAAGCCAAAATCTATTACTCCGCACACTAAATTCTCAGCTGAGATTTATGTACTAAGTAAAGAGGAAGGTGGTCGCCATACTCCATTCTTTAGCAACTATCGCCCACAATTCTATGTTCGTACAACGGACGTAACAGGTGCAATCACACTACCAGAAGGTACTGAGATGGTTATGCCAGGTGATAACGTAAGCATTACTGTTGAACTAATTCACCCAATCGCTATGGAAAAAGGTACTAAGTTTGCTATCCGTGAGGGTGGAAGAACTGTTGGTGCTGGTGTTGTAGCTGAGATTCTTGCATAATTCGCTTTAGCGAATATGCAAAATCCTTTAAAAGGTTAATAACATGAGAGAAGCAATACATTTAGGTTGTGAGAAGTGTACACGTCGTAACTACCACACAACTAAAAACAAAAAAACTCATACTGAAAAATTTTCAGTAAAAAAATATTGTAAGTTTTGTCGTGAGCATACTGTTCACAAAGAGATGAAACTCTAATATAGTTGCAACGGAAGCTTAAGTCTTTTGACTTAGCTTTTTTTGTTTAAAAATAGGCGTGTAGCTCCAACGGTTAGAGCACCGGATTCCAAATCCGGGTGTTGGGGGTTCGAATCCCTCTACGCCTGCCACACATTTATTATTTGTAAAGCTTATGAGCTTTATATATAATTAATGACTATTAGGGAAGTTCAATGAATTTAGGTACACATATTAAAAATGCGAGACTAGAATTAAGCAAAGTCATTTTTCCTACAAAAGGTCAAGTCAAACAAGCTTATATCTCAGTTATGATTGTTGTTACTGTTATAACTGCTTTTTTAGCGCTTGTAGATTTGGTTATGTCATCTGTAGTTTCGGCAATTTTAGGATAAAGGGTGTCAATGGAGAAGAAAAAAAACAATCATCAATGGTACTCTATTCAAACATATGGAAATGAGCGAACAGTCCGTTTAGCGATTTTAAATATGATCGAAGAGATGAGACTTCAAGATGCGATAACAGATGTTATCGTGCCTACAGAAGATGTGATTGAAGTAAAAGATGGTAAGAAAAAAATTACTGAGAGATCACTCTACTCAGGGTATGTTTTTGCAAGAATAGATCTTAGCACAGAGATTCAACATCTTATTCAGACAGTACCAAAAGTTTCTGGATTTATTGGGGAGGGAAATACTCCTACTCCACTTAGCGAGCATGATATTAATGTGATTTTAGATCGCGTTTCTAATCGTGCGGCACCTAAGCCAAGAGTATTTTTCGATAGTGGTGAGACAGTCCGTATTACAGAAGGTCCTTTTGCAAACTTCACGGCAACTGTAGATGAGTATGATTTAGAGCACGGAACTCTAAAACTTAATGTTTCAATTTTCGGAAGAGCAACTCCAGTGGATATTGCTTATACGCAAGTTGAAAAAATAATTTAAATTTTACAAAGGAAAAAAGATGGCAAAAAAAATTATGGGCTATATCAAGCTACAAATTGAAGCTGGCAAAGCAACACCTGCTCCTCCAGTAGGACCTGCACTCGGTCAACGTGGTGTTAACATTATGGAGTTTACAAAAAACTTCAATGAAAAAACAAAAGATAAGATGGGATTTAAAGTTCCTGTAGTTATCACTGTTTATACAGACAAGAGCTTTACATTTATTGTAAAACAACCACCTGCAACTGCACTTATTTTACATGCAGCAGGTTTAAAAGGCGGTTCTAGTAATCCACTTAAGAACAAAGTTGGAAAACTTACTCGTGCACAAGTGATGGAAATCGTCAATAGAAAAATTGAAGATATGAACACTGATGATAAAGAAGCAGCGGCAAACACTATCGCAGGTTCAGCACGTTCAATGGGTATTGAAATCGTAGACTAAGCAGTTCTCTTTAAAGGTTTTCACCTTTAGAGTTCTTATCACCGACCACAGTGATGTAAAAATTTGTGGCAGAATTTATAGGAGATTTGAAAATGAGCAAAAGATATAAACAATTAATTGAAAAAATTGACGTTACAAAAGCATACGGTGTAGATGAAGCATCAGTACTTGTAAAAGATTTAGTAAGTGCAAAATTTGACGAGACTGTCGAAGTAGCATTTAACCTAAACGTAGACCCAAGACATGCGGATCAGATGATTCGTGGTGCTATCGTTCTTCCTCACGGAACTGGAAAAACAGTTCGTGTTGCAGTTTTTGCAAAAGGCGTTAAAGCTGATGAAGCTAAAGCTGCTGGCGCTGATATCGTTGGAACAGATGATTTAGTACAGCAGATTAAAGATGGTATCTTTAACTTTGATATCGTTGTAGCTGCACCTGATTGTATGGGACTTGTTGGTCAAATTGGTCGTATTCTAGGGCCAAAAGGTATGATGCCTAACCCTAAAACAGGTACTGTAACTCCAGATGTTGCAACTGCTGTTAAAAATGTTAAGGGTGGTCAGGTTAATTTCCGCGTTGATAAAAAGGGAAATATCCATGCAGGTATCGGTAAAGCAAGTTTTGCAGCAGATAAAATTGCTGAAAATCTTCTTACATTTGTTAAGGCAATTAACAGACATAAGCCAGCATCTGCAAAGGGTCGCTATATTAAAAACTGTGCACTTAGCTTAACTATGAGTCCAGCTCTTAAACTTGATGTTATGCAATTGGCAGAATTGAAATAATCTAGTAATTTTTAGTGCTTTATTCGTAAAGCACTATCAAGTTACTACTTTGGTAACTGCATTTTATGGACTGAAGATATAGGAGCGAAAGCTTAATATGCTGATTTTTATCGGTGTTCCTGTTGAAGTGTTGTCTGGAAAGGAGATATTCTATGACAAAAACACAAAAAGCTGAAATTATTGAAGTACTTTCAAATGAATTCAAAGATGCTCAGGGTGTAATCTTTTGTGATTACAAAGGTTTGAGTGTTTCTAAACTTGAAACATTGAGAAAAATGGCTCGTGCTAAAGATACAAAAGTTCAAGTTGTTAAAAATACTTTAGCAACTATCGCATTATCAAATGCTGAACTTACTGGTGTTACTTTAAAAGACACTAACATCTTAGTATGGGGTGCAGATTCTATTGCTACTTCAAAAATTGCTGCAGATTTTGCTAAAGATAATGATAAATTCATTATCAAATCTGCTTATATTGACCGTGAGCCTGCTGATGCTGCTAAAGTTGAAGCGTTTGCTAAACTTCCAGGACGTGAAGAACTACTTGGTATGCTTGCATCTGTTTGGATGGGACCGATCAGAAACTTTACGATTGGTTTGGACGCATTGAGACAAAAAAGAGAAGAGGCTTAATCGCCTTCAACAATAGCAATGAGCAATCATTGAAAATTTCATAATGGAGAATTATTATGGCAATAACAAAAGAAGATGTATTAGAGTTTATTTCAGGACTTTCTGTATTAGAACTTTCTGAATTGGTAAAAGAGTTCGAAGAGAAATTCGGAGTTTCTGCACAGCCTGTTGCTGTTGCTGGTGGTGCTGTTGCTGCAGTAGCTGTAGAAGAGCAAACTGAATTCAACGTTGTTATCCTTGATGCTGGTGACAAAAAGATTAACGTAATTAAAGTTGTTCGTGCATTGACTGGTCTTGGACTAAAAGAAGCAAAAGATGCAACTGAGAACGTACCTTCTACAATCAAAGAGGGTGTTGATAAAGAGACTGCTATGAACGCTAAGAAAGAGCTTGAAGAAGCTGGCGCAAAAGTAGAAGTTAAATAATTTTACTACCTACGCGTGATGGAGGGGGATTTTCCCCTGAAGTTGCGCATTTTTGGGCGCTTTTACGAGAAGATGCAAATCTTTTCATAAAAGTGCCCTTATGTCGTTTATAAGCACTGTAAAAAAAGCTCTTACTTTTTGAGCTAAAAATCATCTAGGGACGCCTAGATACGATAACTTAATCTTTAGGATTAGGTCTTAATAACAACTCACCGAGGTAGCCAATGTTAAATACTTTATATTCCGGAAATCGTCTTCGTGTAGACTTCTCAAAAACCCCTCAACAAATAGAAGTACCAAACTTATTACAACTACAACAGAGCTCATACAACAAGTTTTTGATGCTTGATGAAAAAGATAGATCACAAAGTGGTGTTGAAACAGTATTTCAATCAGTCTTCCCTATCCATGATACACAAAACAGATTGACTGTTGAGTATATTGATAGCGAGGTAGGCAAGCCAAAGTACACAGTGAGAGAGTGTATGGAGCGTGGACTTACTTATGCAGTAAGTTTACGAATGAAAACGCGTCTTGTTCTTTGGGACAGAGATGAAAATACAAAAGAGAAGCTTGGTGTAAAAGATATCAAAGAGCAGAGTATTTTTGTTCGCGATATTCCACTTATGACTGATAGAACTTCATTTATCATTAATGGGGTAGAGAGAGTTGTCGTCAATCAGCTTCACCGCTCCCCTGGTGTTATCTTTAAAGAAGAGGAGTCAACGACTTCTGGAAATAAACTAATCTATACGGGTCAGATTATTCCAGACCGTGGTTCTTGGTTGTACTTTGAGTATGACCCTAAAGATATTCTTTATATGAGAATCAACAAGCGTCGTAAAGTTCCTGTTACTATTATGTTCCGTGCACTTGGTTACTCAAAGCAAGATATTTTAAAACTATTTTATCCGATTCAAAAAATCAGTATTGTTGATAATAAGTTTTTAATGCCATTTAATCCGCATGATTACTCTTCAAGATTAACATATGATTTGATTGACAAAGATGGAAAAGTACTTTTAACATCTGGAAAGAGACTCTCGTTAAAGAAAGCGCAAAAGTTTATTGAAGACGGTTTGAGTGATGTAGAGTACCCGCTTGAGATTCTTCTTGAGCGTTATTTGGCAAAACCGATTGTTGACCCTGAGACTGGGGAGATACTTTTTGATGCAATGACTCGCATCGATGAGACAAAGCTCAAAAAGATGAGTGAAATCGGTATTAAAAGCTTTAGTATAGCAAATGACTTGGCAGAGGGTGTTGATAGCTCTGTTATCAACGCGTTTAATGCAGATGCGGATTCATTGAAGCTTTTAAAGCAGACTGAAGATATCGAAGATGAAAATGCACTTGCTGCAATTCGTATCTATAAAGTTATGAGACCTGGTGAACCTGTAACGAAAGAAGCAGCAAAGGTTTTCGTAAATCAACTCTTCTTTGACCCTGAGAGATATGACCTTACTAAAGTTGGTCGTATGAAGATGAACCATAAACTAGGACTTGATATTCCTGAGTATGTGACAGTTTTGACGCATGAAGATATTATCGAATCGGTTAAATATGTCATTAAAGTTAAAAATGGTCAAGGTCATATTGACGATAGAGATCACTTAGGAAACCGTCGTATCCGCTCTATTGGTGAACTTTTGGGTAATGAGCTTCATAATGGTTTGATTAAAATGCAAAAAGCCATCCGTGACAAACTCTCAACGATGAGTGGTCCGATGAATGAGCTTATGCCTCATGATCTTATCAACTCAAAGATGATAACTTCAACAATTATGGAGTTCTTCTCAGGCGGACAACTTTCACAATTTATGGATCAGACAAACCCACTTTCAGAAGTAACGCATAAGCGCCGTTTATCAGCGCTAGGAGAGGGCGGTCTTATTAAAGAGCGTGCAGGTTTTGAAGTACGTGACGTTCACCCGACACACTATGGAAGAATCTGTCCAATCGAGACTCCAGAGGGTCAAAACATTGGTCTTATCAATACACTTGCTACCTACTCAAAAGTAAATGAGCATGGATTTATCGAAGCACCTTATAAAGTGATGCAAGATGGAAAGATTACAAATGAGATAGTCTATCTTACAGCGACGCAAGAAGAGGGCAAGAAGATTGCAGCTGCTTCAAACAAGCTTGACAAAGATGGACAGTTTATAGACAAAATGGTTGTAACAAGAGTGGATGGAGAGATTCTTCACCGCCCAATTACAGAGTGTGACTATGCAGACCTTTCATCACACATGGTAGTTGGTGTTGCGGCGTCGCTTATTCCTTTCTTGGAACATGACGATGCGAACCGTGCACTTATGGGTTCAAACATGCAGCGTCAAGCGGTACCACTTATTAGAAGTGAAGCACCGATGGTTGGAACTGGTGTTGAAAAGCTTGTAGCACGCGACTCTTGGGAGTGTGTAAAGGCGAAACGCGCGGGTATTATAGAGAAAGTTGACGCAAAACATATCTATGTTATGGGCGAAGATGATGGCGATATCTATATAGATTATTATCCATTACAGAAAAATCTACGTACAAACCAAAATACAGCATTTGGGCAAAAGCCTGTTGTTAAGATTGGTCAAAGGGTAGAAAAAGGTCAAATCATTGCAGATGGTCCAAACATGGATCAAGGCGAATTGGCACTTGGTGTCAATGCCATGGTTGCTTTCATGCCATGGAATGGTTATAACTTTGAGGATGCTATTGTTATCTCTGAGAGATTGATTCGTAAAGATGCTTTTACTTCAGTACATATCTATGAAAAAGAGGTAGAAGCTAGAGAACTCAAACACGGTGTTGAAGAGATTACACGTGATATTCCAAACGTAAGAGATGATGAACTCTCACACTTAGACGAGAGCGGTATCGTTAAAATCGGTACGACTGTTACAGGCGGAATGATTCTTGTTGGAAAAGTTTCTCCAAAAGGTGAGGTAAAACCAACACCAGAAGAGAGACTTCTCCGTGCAATTTTTGGCGAAAAAGCTGGACACGTTATCAATAAATCACTCTACTGCCCACCAAGTATGGAGGGTGTTGTTGTTGATGTTAAAATCTTTACAAAAAAAGGGTACGACAAAGATTCTCGTACACTCGAACTTGAAAAAGAGGAGCGTGACTATTTAGAGCGTGAGCACTACGATAGACTTCTTATGATAGACAAAGAAGAGATGTTGAGAGTTACAAAACTTTTAACAAAAGAGGCTCTTACTTCTGATATCAAAATCGGAAATACAAACTATAAATCTGGTGATATGATTAACCCGCAAGATTTGGTAGAGGTCAATCGTTTTGCGATGAATGCGATTATCAAATCTTTTAGTGAAGAGATTCAATCTGAATATAACAAAACGAAGAACTATTTTCAAAAAGAGAAGAGACTTTTCCGCGATGAACACGAAGAGAAGCTCAATATTTTAGAAAAAGATGACATCCTTCCAAATGGTGTTGTTAAGTATGTCAAAATTTATATCGCAACAAAACGTCAGCTAAAAGTCGGTGACAAGATGGCAGGACGCCATGGAAACAAAGGTATCGTCTCCACTATCGTTCCTGAGGTTGATATGCCATATATGGAAGATGGAAGAAGCGTTGACGTTTGTCTTAACCCGCTAGGTGTTCCATCTCGTATGAATATCGGTCAGATTTTAGAGATGCACTTAGGTATGGCAGGGCGTGAGATTGGTCACCAAATCCAAGAGCAATTTGATACAAAACAGAAAGATTTTATCGCAAATATTCGTGCGAAGATGATTGAGGTTGCTGATGTTGCTGGCATGATGAATGCAAAAAAAGTTCTTGGTGCTATGAGTGATGATGAACTTCTTCACTATGCACGTGACTGGTCAAGAGGTGTAAAGTTTGCCTCTCCAATATTTGAAGGTGTCAATGCTGTAGAGTTTGATAAGCTTTTTGCACTTGCTAAAATGAGTACGGATGGTAAAACTGTGCTGCATAATGGTATGACGGGTGAGAAAATGAAAGAGCGTGTTAACGTCGGTTACATGTATATTCTCAAACTACACCACTTGGTTGATGAGAAGATTCATGCACGCTCAACTGGACCTTACTCTCTTGTTACACAACAGCCAGTTGGTGGTAAAGCGCTCTTTGGTGGTCAAAGATTTGGAGAGATGGAAGTTTGGGCATTAGAGGCGTACGGAGCAAGTGCGGTTCTTAAAGAGATGTTGACAATCAAATCTGATGATGTTGATGGACGTGTGCGTGCTTATAAAGCAATTACAAAAGGCGAGTTGGTACCAGAGTCTGGTATTCCAGAAACTCTCTTTGTATTAACAAAAGAGCTTCAAGCATTGGCTCTGGATGTAGAAATATTTGACGAGGTAGAAGACAATGAGTAAACTAGTACCTATTGAAGTAAGTGAAGAGAAAAGACCAACAGATATAAAACAGATACAGTTTCGTCTAGCTGCTCCAGATAAAATTTTGTCTTGGAGTCACGGTGAAGTTAAAAAACCTGAAACTATCAACTACCGTACGCTCAAACCTGAGCGTGATGGTCTCTTTTGTGCAAAGATTTTTGGTCCTGTAAGGGATTATGAGTGTCTGTGCGGCAAATATAAAAAGATGCGCTACAAAGGTGTTGTATGTGAGAAGTGTGGTGTTGAAGTCACAAGCACAAAAGTGCGCCGTACACGTATGGGTCACATCGAACTTGTTACTCCTGTTGCACATATTTGGTATGTAAGTTCATTGCCTTCTCGTATTGGTACACTTTTGGGTATCAAGATGAAAGATTTAGAGCGCGTACTTTACTATGAAGCATATATTGTAGAGAGTGGCGGTGAAGCGTACTATGATGCAGAAGCAAAAACTCCTGTTCTTAAGTATGACGTTTTAAATGAAGAGCAGTACCGTACACTTGTTTCTAGATTTGGAGAACTTGGCTTTAAAGCACGTATGGGTGGTGAAGTTGTTCGTGACTTACTTGACTCTATCGACCTTGTTGATCTCTTTACGCAGTTAAAAGAGGACATAGAGCAGACAAAGAGCGAAGCAAAAACAAAGACTATCGCAAAAAGACTCAAAGTTATTGAATCATTTTTAAATTCAGGAAATAATCCTGCTTGGATGATGCTCACAATCTTGCCAGTTCTTCCACCAGACTTGAGACCTCTCGTCTCGCTTGATGGCGGAAAATTTGCGGTTTCAGATGTCAATGACCTTTACCGCCGTGTTATCAACCGTAACCAAAGATTAAAGCGTCTTGTTGAGCTTGAAGCGCCAGAAATCATCGTTAGAAATGAGAAGCGTATGCTTCAAGAGTCAGTTGATGCTCTTTTTGACAATGGTCGCCGTGCAAACGCTGTAAAAGGTGCAAACAAGCGCCCACTGAAATCTTTAAGTGAAATCATTAAAGGAAAGCAGGGACGTTTTAGACAAAACCTTCTTGGAAAGCGTGTTGACTTCTCTGGACGTTCAGTTATCGTTGTCGGACCTTCATTGTCAATGGATGAGTGTGGACTTCCTAAAAAGATGGCTCTTGAACTCTTCAAACCGCATTTGATTGCAAAACTTGAAGAAAAAGGGTACGCAACAACAGTCAAATCTGCAAAGAAGATGATTGAAGATAAGACAAATGAAGTATGGGAGTGCCTTGCTGAGATAGTTGATGGTTATCCTGTACTTCTTAACCGTGCACCGACACTGCATAAGCTCTCTATTCAGGCGTTCCATCCTAAGCTTATTGATGGAAAAGCGATTCAGCTTCATCCATTGGTTTGTGCTGCATTTAACGCGGACTTCGACGGTGACCAGATGGCTGTTCACGTTCCACTAAGCTCTGCAGCTATTGCAGAGGCAAAAGTGTTGATGCTTGCATCGATGAACATTCTTCTTCCTGCATCAGGAAAGGCGATAGCAACTCCTTCGCAAGATATGGTTCTTGGTATTTACTACATCACTTTAGAGAAAAACGGAGTAAAAGGTTCAAACAAACTTTTTGCAAACGTGGATGAAGTACGTATCGCTATTGAACATGATGCGCTTGATTTACATGCAAAAGTAAGAACTAGAGATGAGGGAAGAATTATCCACACGACAGCTGGACGTATGCTCCTCAAAGCTGTTTTACCTGATTTTGTTCCAGCAGAACTTTGGAATAGAGTTATGAAGAAAAAAGCTATCAACGAGATTGTTGACTATGTTCAAAAACATGGCGGTATCGGTATTACTGCAGGATTCCTTGACAGACTTAAAAACTTAGGTTTCAAGCATGCAACAGAAGCAGGTATCTCAATCTCAATCGATGATATCAAGATACCAACGACAAAAGAAGCAAAAATTGCGGAGTCTAAAAATAGAGTTTTTGAGATTCAAAAGCAGTTTGAAGCAGGTCTTTTAACAGAACAAGAGAGATATAACAAAATTATCGACGTTTGGACAGATACGAACAATACACTTGCTACGCAGATGATGAGTTTGGTTCAGACAGATAAAGCAGGATTTAACTCTATCCACATGATGGCAGATTCAGGAGCGCGTGGTTCAGCAGCGCAGATTCGTCAGCTTGCGGGTATGAGGGGTCTTATGGCTAAACCAAGTGGTGAGATTATTGAAACACCGATTATCTCTAACTTTAAAGAGGGTCTAAACGTTGTTGAGTACTTTATTTCTACTCACGGTGCGAGAAAAGGTCTTGCCGATACAGCACTCAAAACAGCAAATGCTGGTTACTTGACACGTAAATTGGTTGACGTTGCGCAAAATGTGAAGATTGTAGAGCATGACTGCCATACGCATGAAGGTATCGAAATCTCTGATATCAGCGACCAAAATACACTTATTGAGTCTCTTGAAGATAGACTTAACGGTAGAGTTTTAGCAGATGATGTTATTGATCCAATCAGTAATGAAATTCTTTTTGCTGAGGGTACACTTATTGATGAAGTAAGTGCAAAAGTTATTGCAGAAGCTGGCATCAAAACCGCATACATCAGAACTCCTACAACGTGTAAGAGTGAAAATGGCATCTGTGCATTATGTTATGGTGTAAACCTAGCAACTGGGCAGATAGTGCGCAGAGGAGAAGCAGTTGGTATTATTGCCGCTCAATCCATTGGTGAGCCAGGTACACAGCTTACTCTTAGAACTTTCCACGTCGGTGGAACAGCATCTTCAACTGCTCAAGAGAGACAAGTTGTTGCTGAAAAAGAGGGCTTTATCCGTTACTATAATCTTAAGACATACGCTTCTAAAGAGGGTAAAAACATCGTTGCTAACCGTAGAAATGCAGCAATTCTTTTAGTAGAACCTAAGATTAAAGCTCCATTTACAGGAAAGTTTGAGGTTCAAACTGTACATGATGAAGTTATCGTTAGTGTAGTGTCCAAAACAGATACTGTGCGTTATGTGCTTCGTAAAAATGAGATAGCAAAACCAAATGAGTTAGCAGGCGTTGGCGGTCAAATAGAAGGAAAATACTACTTCCCATACGAGAATGGTGCTGAAGTCAAAGAGAATGAGTCTATCGTTGAAACTATCAAAGATGGATGGAATGTTCCAAGTCGTATCCCATACGCATCTGAAATTTTAGTTGCAAATGGCGCACCTGTAACACAAAAAATTCTTGCAAAAGAGGATGGTGTTATTAAATACTTCCTTCTTAAAGGTGACTACCTCGAGAGATTTGAAGGTCTTAAGGCTGGTTATGAAGTAGTTGAAAAAGGTCTTTTTGCGACTGTTGTTGATGCAAATAACCGTGAAGCAGTGCGCCACTACATAGCACGTGGTTCTCTTATCGTTGCAGAGGATGATGCAGTTGTAGATCCAAAAACTCTTATTGCAAAGCCAAAGAGTGATGAGTCTGTAGTGATTGCAGAGTGGGATCCATACTCTAACCCTGTTATCTCTGAGACAAACGGTGTTGTGAAGTTTGAAGATATCATTATTGGAACAACTGCTACAGAGCAGTACGATGAGCTAAGTGGTAAGACACGTCTCATGATTAGCGATCACGTTCCTGCTGAGTACAAGCCAACAATCGTTCTTGCAAGTGAAGATGGTGAGCTTTTAAGATACCAAATGCAGCCTAAAACATCTATCTATGTTGAAGATGGTGCTAAAGTAAAAGTTGCAGATATTATCGCAAAAACGCCAAAAGCACTTCAAAAGTCAAGCGACATTACTGGGGGTCTTCCTCGTGTTAGTGAGCTTTTTGAAGGTCGTCGTCCAAAAGCAACGGCTCTTATCTCTGAGATTGATGGAACAGTAACGTTTGGAAAATCGCTTCGTGGTAAGATTAGAATTCTGGTTGCATCAGAGAGTGGCATGGTAAAAGAGTACTTTGTTGACAAGTCACACTCTCCAGTGGTAAACACAGGTGATTTTGTACACGCTGGCGAAAGACTTACTTCAGGTATCATCTCTTCTCATGAGTTGTTACGCATTATGGGTGTAAAAACACTCTATAACTACCTAGTGAGCGAAGTACAACAAGTTTACCGTTCTCAAGGTGTTAATATCTCTGATAAGCATATCGAGGTTATCTTTACTCAGATGCTAAGACAGGTGAAAATTATCAAATCTGGCGATACGAAGTTTATCGAAGGTGATTTAATCTCTAAAACGAAGTTTGCTGCTGAAAATGAGAAGATTATCAAGCTTGGCGGACGTCCTGCGATTGCTGAGCCATTCCTTGTTGGTATTACTCGTGCGGCTGTTTCAGCTGATAGTATTATCTCTGCAGCATCGTTCCAAGATACAACAAAAGTATTGACAGAAGCGGCAGTAAGTGCAAAAGTGGATGATTTAAATGATCTTAAAGAAAACGTTATCATTGGTCGTACAATTCCTGTTGGAACAGGTATCTACAAAAATCAAGAGATGATTTTTGGAAAAAATTAGAAAATAGGGTTTTCCCTATTTTCTAAATCCTATCTAAAATCCTACTATTTTCTACACACAAACACTCGTTTATTAATCTACACTTAAAATAAGCTCTTTTTTATTATAGTTCTACTATAATCACGCGTCTATAACTCCCTAGAAAATAGTGAGTTAAATTCTACTGGAAAAATTAAGTAAAGGAATTGTATGCCAACAATTAATCAATTGATTAGAAAAGAGCGTCAAAAAGTGGTTAAGAAATCAAAATCACCTGCTCTTGTATCATGTCCACAGCGTCGTGGTGTTTGTACTCGTGTTTACACGACAACACCTAAAAAACCTAACTCGGCTTTAAGAAAAGTTGCGAAGGTTCGTTTAACTTCTGGTTTTGAAGTTATTTCTTATATTATGGGTGAGGGACACAACCTTCAAGAGCACTCTATCGTTCTTGTTCGTGGCGGTCGTATCAAAGACTTACCAGGTGTTAAGTACCATATCGTTCGTGGTGCGTTAGATACTGCAGGTGTTGCTAACCGTACTGTTTCTCGTTCTAAATACGGAACTAAGAGACCAAAAGTAAAAAAGTAACAACTTAAGTTGGCTCTGCTAATCTTAAGAGATAAAGCAAAGCAAAATAGCAAAAGAGCACAGGATATACCTTGAGTGGTATATTTTGAGTAAATTTAAAAAATTGAAGTAAGGAAAATTACAAATGAGAAGAAGAAAAGCTCCCGTTCGTGAAATCATGCCAGACCCTATCTATGGAAGCAAGATTTTAACAAAGTTTATCAACAAAGTAATGTACGATGGTAAAAAAAGTACAGCTGAAAAAATTATCTACAGCGCTTTAGATATTATCAGTTCTCGTGGAGACAATGTTGGTATCGATACATTTAACAATGCTATTGAAAACATTAAGCCTATCATCGAAGTAAAAAGTCGCCGTGTTGGTGGTGCTACTTATCAAGTTCCAGTAGAAGTACGCCCAGTGCGTCAGCTGTCTTTAGCAATTAGATGGTTAATCGATGCTTCTCGTAAAAGAAACGAGAGAACAATGGCTGAGAGATTGGCAAATGAATTAATGGATGCTTCATCTGATAAAGGGAATGCATTCAAGAAAAAAGAGGATACTTACCGTATGGCTGAAGCAAATAAAGCATTTGCTCACTATCGCTGGTAATAGGAAATTATTATGGCAAGATCACATAAACTAGAAGATGTAAGAAACATAGGTATTGCTGCTCACATTGATGCAGGTAAAACGACAACGACTGAGAGAATTTTATTCTATACAGGTCGTGAGCATAAAATCGGTGAAGTTCATGATGGTGCTGCTACTATGGACTGGATGGAGCAAGAGCAAGAGAGAGGTATTACAATTACCTCTGCTGCTACAACTTGTGAATGGGATGGAAAACAGATAAATATTATCGACACTCCAGGCCACGTTGACTTTACAATTGAAGTTGAGCGTTCTATGCGTGTTCTTGATGGTGCTGTTTCAGTTTTCTGTGCTGTTGGTGGTGTTCAACCTCAATCTGAGACTGTTTGGAGACAAAGAAATCGTTATGGCGTACCATCGATTGTTTTTGTTAACAAAATGGACAGAACAGGTGCAAACTTTTATGCAGTTGAGGATCAAATCCGTACTCGCCTAAAAGGAAATCCAGTTCCTATTCAACTTCCAATCGGTGAAGAAGAGCGTTTTACAGGTATCGTTGACCTTGTAAAGATGAAAGCTATCGTTTGGGATGTTGATGCAGCTATGGGTTCAAACTACCATGTTGAAGAGATTCCTGCAGATATGCTTGAAAAAGCTACAGCATACCGTGAAAAAATGATTGAATCTATCTCTGAAGTAGATGGAAACGAGCATTTAGCAGAAAAATACCTAGAGGGTGAAGAACTAACAAACGAAGAGATTATTGCAGGAATCAAATCTGCAACAATTAACATGCACATTGTTCCTATGACTGCGGGTACTGCGTTTAAAAACAAAGGTGTTCAAACTCTTCTTGATGCAGTTGTTGCATACCTTCCAGCGCCAACAGAGTGTGCGGCGATTACTGGAACTATGATGGACGATGAAGATGAAGAAGTTGTTGTTGCATCAACAGACAATGGACCATTCGCATCATTGGCATTTAAGATTATGACAGACCCATTTGTTGGAACATTGACATTTATCCGTGTTTATCGTGGTTCACTAGAGGCGGGTTCATTTGTTCACAACTCTACAAAAGATAAAAAAGAGCGTATTGGTCGTATCGTGAAGATGCATGCTATCAAGCGTGAAGAGATTAAAGAAGTTTATGCTGGCGAAATCGCTGCAGTTGTTGGTCTAAAATATACTACAACGGGAGATACTCTATGTGCAGAGGATGAAAAAGTTATCCTAGAGCGTATGGTATTCCCTGAACCAGTTATCTCTGTTGCAGTTGAGCCAAAAACAAAAGCTGACCAAGAAAAAATGGGTCTAGCACTTGCTAAACTTGCTGCTGAAGATCCATCTTTTAGAGTTCATACAGATGAAGAGACAGGACAAACAATTATCTCAGGAATGGGCGAATTGCACCTTGAAATCCTTGTTGACCGTATGAAGAGAGAGTTTAAAGTAGAAGCTGAAGTTGGCGCGCCACAAGTTTCTTACCGTGAAACTATCAGAAAAGAAGTTGAGCAAGAGTACAAATACGCAAAACAGTCTGGTGGACGTGGTGCATTTGGTCACGTATATCTTAGAATTAAGCCAGGTGAAGCTGGTACAGGTTTCGTGTTCCACAATGAAATCAAAGGCGGGGTTGTTCCAAAAGAGTATATTCCTGCAGTTGAAAAAGGGTGTGCTGAAACTATGAGCAACGGTGTTCTTGCGGGCTACCCAATGGAAGACATGGACATCACTCTTTATGATGGTTCATACCACGAAGTTGACTCAAACGAGATGGCATTTAAACTTGCTGCTTCAATGGGCTTTAAAGAGGGTTGTAGAAAAGCAAATCCTGCGATTTTAGAGCCAATCATGAAAGTAGAAGTTGAAGTTCCTGAGGATTATATGGGTGACGTTATCGGTGACTTAAATCGTCGTCGCGGACAAATCAATGCAATGGGTGACAGAGCTGGAAACAAAATTGTTGACGCTTTCGTGCCACTTGCTGAGATGTTCGGTTACTCAACTGACCTTCGTTCTGCTACACAAGGTAGAGCTACATACGCTATGGAATTCGATCACTATGAAGAAGTTCCAAGAAATGTCTCTGAAGAGATTATCAAAAAGAGAAATGGCTAAACTAGCTAGATAATACTTCATTTTTGAAGTATTATCTCCTCCATCAAAAAATCAAAATCTTCCCTTAGTTTTTCTTTCTATTTTTCAAATAAAGTGCATATTTTACTATCAATCGCACCAGACCAACTACCAAGTAAACACCAGATGTCCATAAAAATGGATGGATAAAATTCCCTTTTTCTGCCATCAGATTTATTCTCTCAAGAGGAGATGATAATAAATCAGGATGCTGCATAAGTGCGAGAATCAACAAGAGAGCCATAAAGTAGAGTAATTCAGTTTTTATTTTTTTCATCATGGCGCAATTATAGTAAAAATTTGAAAAAAATTAAAACCAAATTGCATCTTCGTCTAAATTTGGTCGCCCATCAAGAGTTAGGTAGGGAGTATAGGAGGATTTGTAGGAGAGTGAAGGGCAATCTTGGACGTAGTAACCAAGAAAAATCCACCTTTTATGCCAACGCTGTGCAAAAAGTATCTGGTTGTAGAGGGAGAGCCTTCCTAGTGAGTAGCTTGAGTAGTCGGGGTCGTAGTAGAAGTAGATAGAGGAGATACCATCTTCTAAAATATCTATAAGATCAACCCCGATGAGTTTGTCATCCAGATAGTACAAAACCTCATATCCAAAGTCATAGTGGGCATCCACAAAAGAGCTGTAGTAGGTTTGTGCGCTCTTTGGTGTCTGCTCCCAACCCTTTTTTTCTTGCATATAAAGGTGGTATTTGTCAAAAACCTCCAGATGCTCTTTGCTTAGTGTGGGTCTGCGGATATAGCTTTTGATTGATGATGCTTTTTTTAACACTCTTCTAGCAGATGCCCAGAAGTGAAAATTTTGTACATCTATCTTGATGCTTTGGCACTCACTACAAGCACTACACTCAGGACGAAAAAAGATTTTTCCAAACCTTCTATAACCACGCTCAATAAGCTCTTGGCAAAAAGAGGCAGAGCACTCTTCAATGGCTTTGTAGTGCGTTGTCTGATGTTTGCCCTCAAGATAGGAACATTTGTCCTCTAGTTGAAACTCTTTAAGTATATTCATAATAGAATTATAGGAAAAAAAGAAGAAGAATGAGAGAGATATTTCAGAAATATAAGTTAGTTATTTTTAGGTCACTGGGTGCTTTCATGCTTCTAGTTGGAGTTGGGGCGTATTTTTGGAGTGTGCCAAAAGAGGGTGTGAGTGAAAATGAAATCGCTGCTGCAAATGTAGCACGAATGGAAGCTAGTGTTATGGGAGGCGGTAGCTCAGCGCAGAGTCAAAAACCAGATAGCGCTAAGTTCTTAGAAGAGCTCAAAAGTACGCAAGAAAAACAGATGGAGTATCTCACGATAGCTAGTATCGTTTTAGGAGTGCTATTTTTGCTCTATAGTTTTACGATTAAGCGCGATTCTGAGATATAAGCACATCCTCTATCATCTTATCGATATCTCCATCAAGAATAGCGGCGATGTTTGAGTAGGCGATGTTGCTTCTTGTATCTTTTATCTGCTGATACGGTTGCATGACGTAGCTTCTGATTTGGTGTCCCCATCCTATTTCGCTCTTAGGTATGCCATCTGCTAACGCCTTTTGAGCCTCTAGTTCTAGCTCGTAAAGACGAGATTTTAGCATCTTCATAGCAGTTGCCTTGTTTTTGTGTTGGCTTCTGTCGTTTTGGCACTGCACAACCACGTTTGTTTTTATGTGCGTTATGCGGATTGCAGATTCTGTTTTGTTGACATGTTGTCCGCCCGCACCGCTTGAACGGTAGGTGTCAATACGGATATCTTTGTCTTCAATCTCTATATTGATGTCGTCGTCAACCTCTGGAGAGACCATAACAGAGGTAAAAGAGGTGTGTCTTTTGGCGTTGGAATCAAAAGGAGAGATACGCACAAGTCTGTGGATACCATTTTCTGTTTTGAGGTAGCCATAGGCATTATCACCGCTGATAAGCAACGAGACATCTTTTATGCCCGCCTCATCGCCTGCTTGGTAGTCAAGTACCTCTACACTCCATCCACGTCGCTCTGCGAAGCGTTTGTACATACGAAGAAGCATCGAAGCCCAGTCTTGCGACTCTGTTCCGCCAGCTCCAGGGTGGATGGAAAGTATGGCATTGTTGCCATCTGTTTCGTTGCTTAAAAGTACCTCAATCTCCATGGTGCGAATCAAATCTTCAAGATGCGTAGCGCCATCATACGCCTCGTTGACAAGCTCTTCGTCATTTTCCGCCTTTGCCATCTCATAAAGCTCTTTAGCGTCATCTATGGCATTTTTGGCAAGGTTGTATTTTTTGAGTTTACGTTCGCACTGGGTTTTCTCTTTTTGGATGATTGCAGCTTGTTCGGCATCATTCCAAAAATCTTGAGAGTTCTCAAGCGCATCTATCTCACTTAGTCTCGCTTCAAGTTTGGTAGGTTCAACAACACCTGTAATATTGCTCATTTTATTTGAAAGATTTTTTAGAAGTTCGGTGTATTCGTAGTTGTCCATAAATGTAATTCCATTGTTGTATAATTCCGCGATTATATTAAAATGAGGCTTAAAATGAAGATTATTTCTACTCCCTTTGAGTTAAAAGAGTACCTTAAAAACGAGCGACGCACTGTTGGTTTCATCCCGACAATGGGTGCTTTGCATGAGGGACATAGAGCGCTCATCTTAAGGGCAAAAGAGGAGAATGAAGTCGTTGTCGTCTCTATCTTTTTAAATCCTACCCAGTTTTTAAAGGGAGAGGATTTAGAGAAGTATCCTAAAAAAGATGAAGCAGATAAGCTAATATGCAAACTCAGCGGAGTGGATGTGCTTTTTTTCCCGCAGGCAAGCGACATGTACGGCGAGGATGAAGTCTCTCTTCTTGCGCCAAAAGTGCGAGGCTACATCTTAGAGGGAGAGAGCCGCCCAGGGCATTTTAATGGTGTTTTAACGGTAGTTATGAAGCTTCTTAACATCGTCAACCCAACAAGAGCTTATTTTGGCAAAAAAGATGCACAGCAGCTCAATCTCATTACACTCATGGTAAAGCAACTCTTTATGAGCGTAAATATCGTTGCAGTCGATACGGTAAGAGAAAAAGATGGTTTGGCTCTTAGTAGCCGCAACGCTTACCTAAGTACGCAAGAGAGGCAAGAGTCACTTAAAATCGCCACATCTCTTCGTAGTGCTACTGCAATGGTGATGCGAGGAGTTTTGGACGCAAACGCTATAGTGGAAAATATGAGAGAGATTTTAGCCCCGCTTGAAATCTCTTATGTCACCATTGTTAACCGTGAGTTCGCTCAAATCTCACAAGTAGAACTTGGCAAGAGTATTATTTTAGTGGAGGTTTTTGTCGGGAGCACTAGGTTGCTCGACAATATTTGGCTTTAAGTACTCCTCTTCGACAAGTAAGTCAATGATTTTTTTATAGACAGGTACTGCCGTTTGCGCGGCAAACTGGCTCTTTTTAGGTCGGATAACGATAACGCCGATGGTATATTTGCTTTTTGTGTCGTTTGCAAAGCCTATGAAAGCGGTGTTGTACTCATTGACATATCTTCCTCCCTCGACGATATGGGCTGTTCCCGTCTTACCGCCAACTTCAAGCCCCTCTGTTTTTGCCTTTGTCCCTGTTCCCTCATTGACCGTTTTTATAAGGATGTCTTTCATACGCTGTGCAGTTGCCGTACTGATGACTTGAACTTGCTCCTCATAAGGCGTAGCAATCTCTTTTCTGCGGTTGTCTATAAAAGAGTCGACGATTTTTGGTGTAACGATTCTTCCATGGTTGTTAAAAACACTATACGCACGGATAAGCTGCATAAGATTTGCGCGCATACCATACCCATAAGAACATGTCGCTTTATAGATTTCGTTGTTAAGCTGCATCGTACTTGGCACAGAACCCACTCTCTCATAAACCAAATCAGGTGTAGAAGCTTTTGAAAAACCAAAATCCATAAGACCTTGGTTAAACTCTCCCCCTGTTAGTTTTTGAGCAATTTGTGCGATACCTACGTTAGAAGAGTGGACGATGATCTCCTCTGCGCTGAGCCTATCAAACCTATGCTCATCTGTAATCGTCTTTTTGCCTATCGTGTAGCGTCCACCGTGTCCATTGACCATATCGTAAGGATTGATACGCCCTTTGTCAAGCAAAAGCGCAAAAGTAACTACTTTGATAACACTCCCTGGCTCAAAACTATACTCTATCATGGAGCTATTGAGTGATTTATAGTCCTCGGTCTCGATATTTTTTGGCAAAAATCTATTGGAACTTGCCATTGTGAGTACTTTTCCACTAGATGCTTCCATAACGCTTATCATAATTTCTTTAGCACGCAAATCTTCTTTCATCACATCAAGCATATTTTCCACACGAATCTGCAAAGAGATAGGGATGGTCAGTTTCACATCAAGTCCGTTTACCTCTTGCTTGGTAAAACTGTTTTTGTTGAGGATGATGTAGCTGTTGACGTCTCTTAGCCCTTGGCTTAACTCATCCTCTTTTGCTTGAAGTTCATTTTCAAACCTTCTCTCTAGCCCTTTTACCCCTTTGACATAGGTGTATCCATCCTCTTCTACTTTGTGTGGATAGCCCAAAATTGGGGTGAGAAGTTTGTCATAAGCGTACTCTCTGCTCTCCCCACTCTCGATGATGTTTAGTCCATGGAGTGAGGTTCTGCCAGTTGAGGGGCTTTTAATCTCCATAAAAACTTTTAACCGTCGCAACTCATAAGCGAGTTGTTTGAGGTACTGTGCCTGCTTTTGCGGGATGTTGTAGCTAAGAACCACCACCCCTTTTTGTGTGTTGAGTTTTTTTTCTATCTCTTTGGCGTCTATCTCAGAGTAGATACTAAAGAGTTTGACAAAGAGATCTTTTTTGAGTGGGTCGATATAGTGTGTGTTTACGATGGCTTTATAGAGCTTCACAGTAGTTGCGATGTGGTACCCATCTGCACTGATGATAGAACCACGCGTTGCTTTGGAACTGTTTTTTGTGTAGAGTGAGGGGAGGTCACGCGACTTGAGTACGGTTGCCAGCATTGCTGCTAAAAAAAGCAAAAAGCCAATGACAAGAAGGGCGTAAAGAATGGCTATTTTTTTGCTTTTGTTTTGGTTAATCATGCTTCTTGGCTATATCAATTTTTTTTAAAATAATTTTACAATTCTCGAAAAACTTGTTTTTCGTAGCTTTAGGGGATTGCAAAGGACTTTAGTCCTTACCACTTAGACGGACTTGTTCGTCTAAGTGCATAAATCAGTAAAACAGATTATAGCTGAGTTCTACCCAATTCTTTATAAGCACTTAGTGCTTTGTTTCGTATCTCAAGCATAAGTTTCATGCTTGTCTCTGCTTTTCCTATGGCAAGGGCTGCTTGATGCAGGTCTTTTACCTGCCCAGTTGCCATGTCGCCAAGCGCTTTTTCACTCTTTTGTTGTAGTTCATTTACATCACCGATAGCAGATTTGAGATGCTGTGCAAAGTCTTCTCCGCCACCACTGCTACTCTCAACTGCACTTTTTTGTTTTAACAGTTCGGCAGATGAAATGCCCGAAATACCATCAATTGGACTCATACTCTTCCTCTTTTACTTACTGCAACAACGAAATTGCGCTGTTTGCTATGTTTTTTGAACTCTCAAAAGCCGCTACGTTTGCCTGATAGCTGCGTGTTGCCTCTACCAAATCGGCCATTTCGATAACGGGGTTAATGTTTGGGTACGCAACATACCCGTTTGCGTCTGCATCAGGATGGTTTGGCTCAAACTTCATCTGCGGCTCTTTATCATCTCTGGAGATTTTGTCAACTATAACGCTCATTATAGCAGGATTGACCTTTGCACCGTAAGCCCCCTCGTTTAGCGGGTCTTCATACTTTGCACTCTCGCTCATGGCATCAAGAGCCTTGTTAAACTGCTCATTAAAGTCGATAGCTTTAAAAACTACCTCTTTACGTCTGTAAGGTCCGCCCTCATCTGTTCTTGTCGTCTGTGCATTGGCGATGTTTTGCGAAATGGTGTTTACACGCACACGCTGTGCCGAGAGTCCATAACCGCTGATATCAAAGCTGTTTAAAAAATTTGACATATTTTAACCTTTAACTAACTTTTGAAGAGGCGTCGATAACGCTCTTGTAGATACCGCTATCTTTTCGCATCGCATTGACAAGAGCGTTAAACATAAGAGAGTTTTTGCTCATCTCTGTTGTCTCTACATCCAAATCCACGCTGTTGCCATCATTACGAGCCATATGCCCATCACGAAAAAAAGTCTTTGCCTTAGATGCACTCTGCTCATCCAAAAGTGCAAAATGCGCCCCACTCGTCTGCGCCATCTCAAGCTTTGGACTACTCTGCCCAAGCACCTTCGCCTTCTCTTGTGTGAGCATATCTTCAAAACGGATGTCACGTGGTCTATAAAAAGGAGTATCTGCATTTGCGATGTTAGAAGAGATCATATCTTGACGAATAGCTCTATAATCAAGCGCTTTAGCAGCAAGTTCTTGCGTAGCCGAAACCTTAATACTCATAAATACTCCTCTTTTTTGGTTGTTATAAGCAAATAGAGTTCCAAATCAAATCTTTTTTATTTAATTTCTCTAAGAAGCTCTATTATTTCTAAATCGGTTATATTTTCTTGGTCTGATTTTGAGTAAATTGCAAGTAAGTAAATGTTTGAGTGTTCATCTATGAAGTACGTTATCACTCTAAATCCTTTACTTTTACCCGTAGGAACGCTTGAGTTTGCAAGCCTGATTTTATAACAGTTGTTAAAAAGATATGTGCCTGACTTTGGGTTGTTTTTGAGTTCTGAAGCTAGAGATGACAAATCATTTTTGATATTTTTGTATCTCTTCGCAAGTTTTTTAACATTTTTATCAAATTCTGGAAGTGTGACGATGCTATAAGGCATTGAGCAAATCTTCTATGGGCTTGGCGTTTAGTTTGCCATCTTTAGCCATGTTGAGTTCATTTACAGCTCGCTTTATGCTTGATTTGGCATCTTCTTGTGTGGGGTAAACATCCTCTTTTAT
>CAXNED010000004.1:0-21020 GCA_964201385.1 Sulfurimonadaceae bacterium
ATCTTTGAAGCGATTGCAAAAGAGCTTTTTGGCAAAACAGTGCTTATCTCCGTCGGCGGTATCGACTCTGCTGCTGAGGTTTACAGACGCATAAAGGCGGGAGCTTCACTTGTAGAGATTTACAGCGGACTTATCTTTGGCGGTCCAGAAATGATCAAAAATATCAACCTAGAACTTACAGAGCTTCTAAAGGCTGATGGATACGCAAATATCACAGAGGCGATAGGCGCAGATAGAAAATAACATGAAAATTTTCATAGCACTCACACTCATCATAGGAACCATTATGGCATCATCACTACCAAAATACGAAACAAAAACCCTTGAAAATGGGCTACAAATCGTTGTTATTCCGATTCAAAACGGCACGGGCGTTATCAGTACGGATATTTTTTACAAGGTTGGAAGCAGAAACGAGGTGATGGGCAAAACTGGCATCGCACATATGCTAGAACACATGAACTTCAAATCCACAAAGAACCTCAACGCTGGCGAGTTTGACAAAGAGGTCAAGAGCATCGGCGGTATCAACAACGCATCTACAAGTTTTGACTACACGCACTACTACATCAAGTCAAGCACGCAAAATCTTGAAAAATCGCTTGAACTCTATGCTGAACTTATGCAAAATCTCAAACTAAAAGATAAAGAGTTTCAGCCTGAGCGTGATGTAGTAGCTGAGGAGAGACGCTGGAGAACAGAAAACTCACCCATGGGTCATCTCTACTTCGCACTCTTCAACAACGCTTATGTCTATCATCCATACCACTGGACGCCGATAGGGTTTATGAACGACATCAAGACATGGACGATTGATGATATAAAAGATTTTCACAAAACATACTATCAACCGACAAATGCTATTCTGATGGTTACGGGCGATGTTGCGCCTGAGGAAGTTTTCAAAAAAGCAAAAAAGAAGTTTTCTCACATCAAAAACAAGGCAAAAATCCCAGAGTTAAAGTTCGTAGAACCTGAACAAGAGGGAGCAAAAAGAGTTACTATCCACAAAGAGAGTGAAGTTGAAATGCTAGCGATTACATTTCATATACCAAATTTTCAACACGAAGACCAAATCGTACTCAACATGATTTCTGAGATTCTATTTTCTGGAAAAAGTTCACGACTTTATCAAGAGCTTATCGAGAAAAAACGCCTTGTCAACAACGTCTATGCCTACAATATGGAAAATATCGACCCAGGACTTTTTATCTTTTTGGCGACTTGTAACCCAGGCGTTAAAGCCGAAGATGTAGAAAAAGAGCTTGTCAAGCAGATAGAGCTTTTAAAGAAGAAAAAAGTAGATGAAAAAGAGATAGAAAAAGTCAAAATCAACACAAAAGCGGAGTTTATCTACTCACTTGAGAGTTCAACTTCTGTTGCAAATCTTTTTGGAAGCTACCTTGTCAGAGGCGACTTGACACCGCTTTTAACTTATGAAGAGAACATCGAAAAAATCACGCAAGAGCGGATTTTGGAAGTTGCACAAAAGTACTTTAACTTTGACAAATCAACAACACTTATTTTAAAAAAAGGAACAAAATGAATATCGTAACTGGTTCCACAACCGCACTCATCACACCATTTAAAGATGGAAAATTAGATGAGCAAACTTACGCAAAACTTATTCAAAGACAGATAGACAACGGCATTGATGCCGTCTGTCCAGTAGGGACAACTGGAGAGAGTGCGACACTTACTTACGCTGAAGACAAAAGATGTATTGAGATAGCCGTAGAGGTATGCCGTGGCACAAACACAAAAGTTTTAGCAGGTGCAGGAAGCAACTCAACGGCTGAGGCGATAGAAGCAGCAAAAACAGCGCAAAATTGCGGAGTTGATGCTATATTTTCTGTTGCACCCTACTATGTAAAACCATCACAAGAGGGACTTTACCAACACTACAAAGCAATCGCCGAAGCGGTTCCTGAGATGCCATTTATGCTCTACAACGTCCCAGGGCGAACAGTCGTTGACATAAGTGCGGACACGGTTATAAGACTTTTTGATGATGTGAAAAACATATACGGCATCAAAGAGGCGACGGGAAGTTTGGAGCGCACTATCGAACTTCTCTCTCGCAGACCTGAACTTAAAGTATTTAGCGGCGATGATGCTATCGACTACCCGATTCTTGCAAACGGTGGAGCTGGGATTACCTCTGTTACTTCAAACCTTCTGCCTGACTTAAAAAGTGCATTGGTGCGCAAAGCTCTAAGCGGTGATTTTGCAGGTTCAAAAGCACTCAACGATATGCTTTTTCCTATCAACAAAGCTCTATTTTTAGAATCAAACCCTATCATGATAAAAGCGGCAATGTACATTGCAGGGCTTATAGAAACACTGGAATATAGGCTTCCTTTAGTTGCTCCAAGTGTTGAAAATTTGAAAAAATTAGAAGAAATCATGAAAAACTATGAGATAAAAGGAGTTTAATATGAGTGAAAAAACTATGCAGGGAAAAACCCTTTTTGTAAGCGGCGGAACACGTGGTATCGGCAAGGCAATCGTTTATGCTTTTGCCGCTAAAGGGTGTGATGTGGCTTTTACATACGCAACAAAAGCAGACGCAGCAATCGAAATAATTGCAGAAGTTGAAGCGAAATACGGCGTAAAAGCCAGAGCGTACAAGCTAGATATTCTTGAGCCAGAAACATACAAAGATGTTTATGCAGAGTTTGACAACGATTTTGAGCGACTTGACTTTTTTATCTCAAATGCCATCATTTCAGGGCGTGCGGTTGTGGGAGGATTTGGTCCATTTATGAGACTAAAACCAAGAGGGCTGAACAATATCTACACAGCAACAGTTGACGCATTTGTTGTTGGCGCACAAGAGGCAGCAAAGAGAATGGAGAAAACAGGCGGCGGAAGCATCATCAGCATGAGTTCAACTGGCAATCTCGTTTATACTCCAAACTATGCAGGTCATGGCACAAACAAAGCGGCGGTTGAAGCGATGGTTCGTTATGCGGCGGCAGAGCTTGGCGAGAAAAACATAAGAGTAAATGCGGTAAGCGGCGGACCAATCGACACAGACGCACTCAAAGCATTTCCAAACTATGAAGAGGTAAAAAGCGAAGTTGTAAAACGCTCTCCGCTCTCTCGCATGGGCGAAGCCGAAGATTTGACGGGTGCGTGTCTTTTCTTGTGCGGCAATGAGTCTTCATGGCTTACAGGACAAACCATCGTCGTTGACGGCGGAACAACGTTTCAGTAACTTTCTAACTAAATATTTTTCAATTTTTTTGAAAAATATTTACCCACATAATGCTATCATCCACCTTATGAAAAATATGCAAAAACTCATCGAACCTCTCAATCTTATCTACTATGAGTATGACAAAGAGTCCAACTCGTTTCTGCTTGACCAAAACTACTCTAACGAGCATATTTTTGAAGAGCTTATCAAGATAACCTATATCTTAAGCAAACAAAACATCAACTTTTATGTAGATGAAAACAAATCTTTAGTACTCAACAGCAAAGATACACTCTTTGCAAAAGCCAAAAGAGTCACAAATTCGGTTGTGCAAAATTTTAAAAACAACTCACTTCCTATCTATATACTCAATGACAAAAAGGTCAAATGGGCAAAAAATCTGCCAGTTATCAAGATAGAGACTATCAAATGCGATATCGATTTTTCTTCCTATGATGCGCTTATTTTTACCTCAAAAAGTGCCATCTACTCACTTAACTCTTACAACCAAAAGTGGAAGAAAAAACCACTTTATGTCATCGCACCACAAACCGCCAAAGCAGCGAGCAATCTTGGTGGTAAAATAAAGTTTGTTAGCAAAGAAAAACATGGAAATGAGTTTGCCAAAGAACTTGTCCCACTCCTTAAAAACAAAAAAGTACTCTATATCAGAGGCTCTAAAATAGTCTCAAACTTAGTAGAAGAACTAAATGCCAATGATGTAGTTTGTGACGAAGCTATCGTATATCAGACCGTGTGTGTAGAGTTTAAAAAGAAGATTGTTTTGCCAAAAAAGTCAGCCATCATCTTCTCTTCCCCATCAACCATAGAGTGTTTTTTGAAAAATGCGATTTGGGATGAGAGCTACATCGCCATATCTATCGGACACACTACAAAGGAGTATTTTCCGCCATACATCACGCCTATCATTGCAGAAACAACCTCTTTTGATTCATGTGTAAAAAAAGCCATAGAGCTTATTAACAATAGCTCTGTATAATAAATACAAATATATATCTCCCAAGGAACAGTTATGAAAAAAATAAAAAAAGCAGTTTTAGTACTTACCCTACTCTCTTACCCTCTGCTAGCAGAGCCGACCCTTCCGCCTCCAGTGCAAGATGTCGTAAAAATGGAGAAACTAGCAGGTCCAGCAGGACCTTTCACCACAAAAGAGAACTTTCCTAAAGATTACTTTTTGATGCCAAAAAACCTTCCCTATCTTGTTGGAATGACGCTTTATGACAGCTCAAGCGCAAATCTCAAACTCTCAAAAGAGCAGATTGATGCGATACTAAAAATCAAAGAGGAGCTTATGAGCAGAGCGGTTGAAAAAGCACTTGTGGTTAAAAAACTTGAGCTTGACATGATGCAGCAAATCTCTTTTAAACACAAAGGTTCAAAAGCAGCAGATTTTTATCCAAAAGTTGATGAGATAGCAAAACTAAGAGCGGAACTTACAAAAATTCATTTGGATTGCATAGAAAAGGTAAAAGCGGTTCTTACCCCAGAACAGTTTGAAGAGATGCTTGATTATGGGGTTGTAAATATGTTCTAAAAAAAGGAAGCCATAAGCTCCCTTTTTTTTGATACTACTGCACGACGATAGACTCTTTTGCTCCAACATAAGCTTTTGTTGCTTCTTCAGATGTGATGCTAAGTTTTTGAGCGATTTGAGGATTGATAACATAGCTTATCCAAGTTGTTGTAATCTCATCTCCCTTCTGTAGCTTAGGCACTTTATAGGTTACAGTCTTAGAACTCATCGCTTTTAAGTTTTGGTTAAAAAGATAATCTCTGGCTGTATGTGGCATAGCAGGTTTGCCCTCGCCATCTTTAAAAGCAATCATGAACGTTGCCTCTTTATCCTCTTGAGGGGTCTCTTTGAAGTTACTCCAAACAACTTCCCCTTTTCTTGTAACAACCGTTTTTGCAAATTTTAGGCGCATTGGATGCGTGATGATTGCATGTCCCATTTTGTTGACAATGGTAAGTTCAATAGTATCGTTTTTATAAGCAAGTTCGAGTTTTACTGTTTTTTTGACCATATCATCTGAGCGGATTCCAAGAAAGTTGTGTGTTGCGTACTCGTCTCTTCCTTTTTTGTTGAACTTCTCATTTCCGCCCGAAGCACGTGGCATATGACACCCTATACAGTCGCTTGTTTTGTCGTACTGATTTTTTGTATTACAGACTTCAAAACCGTGTTCGTTCTCTTTGTGAGAGTGACAACCCATACAAACTTCACTGTTTTTGTAAATCTCATTTTGCTCCGCATGATGCTTGTCGCTTGAGTCTGGGTTTTTAAGATTTCCGAACATCGTAGGTTTGTCATCGCCAGATGCGCTTGAAAAGTTGATATTGTACGCCTTTGAATGATGCACTTTGCTGATTTGATGACAATAAAAACATGACACACCATCACTCTGTCTTACATCCGCAGGGTCTGGCTGTTCCTCTCCACGAATCATCGCTGAGAGATTTTTTGTAGAGGGCATGTGGCACAAAGCACAAGAGTAATTTGACTGAGTGGAAATCTCTTTTACTTTTTTGTGTATCTCATCGCCAAAGATGGATGATTTATGGTGCATGGATTTTGCATGCTCTGCATAGATATCTTCATGACACTCTTTGCATGATTTACTCTCCAAATATTTTGCTTCAGATGCTACAAATAAAAATAGCAACAGTAAAATAACCCTCTTCATTCAGACTCCATTTTTTTGTTTGACAAAGATTATACTATAAAATTTTTATAATTATTATTTTTCAAAATTATATTTATGCTATTTTTTAGGAAGAGCATCATTTCTACCCGTTATAATATTCATGCTTGAGATAGTTTTTAACAACTCTGACTTTTCATCAAAATATGGCTGCTCACTTGCAACTCTCAAAGTGCTAAATATAGGTTTTCCTATGACTATTCGCCCCTCAATGCCATCTTTTTTTGTCTTAAGACCCCAAACATTATGAAACACTATGATTTCATCATCATAAGTTCCAACATAAAGAACAACATGTCCTTTTTTATAAAGGAGTGTTTGAAAAGGGATAGCATTTTCTTTAATGATTTTTATCTTCTCTTTATCGTCTAAATCTTTCAAAGAGATGACTTTTCCAACTCTGCCTTGCTGATAAGAGTTTCTAGAAAGCCAGATGCCAAAGGGCGCAAACATATCTCGCAAGGTGGAAGAGCAGTCTCGCTGCTCGTACATTCCACCCCAACCATAATTTGTTTTTGAAACTTCAAGTATTGCCATAGTCAAGTTTGCTGCACTGAGTGGCAAAATCTCTTTTGTAGCAATTTCTTTAGGGATTTTTGCATCCATTAAAATGGCTCTTTGCCCTATATCCGCTCTTGCAACTGCAACGGTGTAAGATGTTTCATCTTCGGAGACGAAGGGAAGCGTCATCCCTATTTTAGATGAAAACAGAAAATTTCCATAGGTATCAGAAATAGCTTCACCCTCTTTTATGATTGCCAACTGTTTTGCATTTTGCCAAAAATCTTTTTGTGCATCTTCCAAAACAGCAAATTCATGAACCCTTACCCATCCAGATGCAAAAGAGGCAAAAACATATGCCCACTCTCTGTTTTTTGAGTAGTGTGAGATGAAAATAGGCGCATTTGCATGAACTGTGCTATTTTGGAGATAATCAAATGGAAAACCCTCTCCCGCAAGCGAAGGATCTCTTAAAAGCGGTCTTATAGTGGGGAAAACTCTTAAATTAAGTTCTCGGAGTGTGAGACCTTTGCTGTTTATAGTGCCGTACGCATCAAAATTTGCATTTTCTAGCATCGTATCAAAAAAGCTTTGGTCAAGTTTTTGTAGATTTTCTCCATAACTTGCTTCTGGACGATATGTGCTAAATCCCCATTTTACAGACTCTAACTTCTCTTTTGGTTGGTTCATGTTCCAGATATGAAAATGCAGCGTGTTGTACCTATTTTGAATCTCATAAAGCGAAACATTTTCATCGATATTTTTACAAAAATATGCCGCATCTTGAGGAATGCGCTCTAAATCAGCTATTTTTGGCGATTCCGAAGAACTTTTTTTGAGATCGTGCGTAGCACAGCCGCTTAAAAAAAGTAGTATCAAAACCATCCATAGATTTTTCATCTTCATTAGTCAACACCTCCAAATCTGCTCACAACTCTTCCAACAACTTCAATCTCACTCTGATGCAGTGTTTGCGTAGCATAAACAGGGTTGTCAGAGATGATATCTACCTTCCCGTCCAATCTTTTTTGAACTCTTTTTATAAAAAGTCCCGCTTCAGTTCTTATGGTAAAAATCCCGCCTCTTGCCAAATCTGTTTTGGCTCTGTTGACAAAAACAACATCGTTATAGCTAAATGTCGGTTCCATCGAATCGCCAGTTACATTTATGGCTTCTATGTTTTTGAGTTCTCTCTCGCCACCAAGCATCGTTACAAACTCCGGCGGTATCTGTATCATCTGGTTCTCTTCTTCATCGGAGTTAGCGCCACCGCCAGCAGAAGCGCTGATTTGGTCAAAATATCTCACCATGAAGAATCTGTTTGTTGCCGCAACAAGACTTTCTGGCGATTGTCCGTAAAGCAGCCAGTTGATAGAGATAGATTTGAGAGCACAAAAATCTAAAAGCTCCCCAAAAGGAACCTTATTTCGCTTTTTCATCGTTGCAAAATTCATCTGTGAAATCCCTAAAATATCTGCAACATCCTTATCGTACATCTTCTTACCGTTAAACTCAGTAGAAACTACACTTTTAATCTCTTCTACTATATCAAGAAAACTTTTCATATCACACCTCGATAAAATGGCTAAATTTGCATCATTATAATACTTTTTTAAATTTTAGTCAAAAAAAGTATGACAATTTGCAATATTTTTTGGTTGTTTGTAAAAAAATATATACTATTTGAAATAAAAAAGAAGGATTAAGAATGAAAACAGTAGTAAAAAACACAAAAAGTTTATTGGAAAAATTTGAAAATTATCTTGAGAGAGTAGCAGAAATCCTATTTTAGGCTCTCTTGCTCTCTCTCTTTTGCTTTGCGCTCATCTGCTTCTCTTTGTGCTGATTTGTTTTTGTGGTAGCCGCCAAAAATAAAAATCATAAAAAGCAAAAAAAGAAGCGACATGACAATATTGATAAACGTCATCATGCCTGCTCCTTAAATAGAGAGTAGTTTTGTCTTATCGCCTCATAAAGCACGATGCCTGTGCTTATGGCAAGGTTGAGACTTCTGCCCTCTTTTGTCATGGGGATGGTAATGTTTTGTTCTTTGTATCGCTCAAGGATATCTTGCGGTATCCCTGCTGTTTCGCTGCCAAAAAAGATGTAATCTCCGTCTTGAAACGTTGCATCAAAATAGGGTTTGTCTGTTTTTGTCGTAGCAAAATGCGCGTTGCTTGTGATGGGGTTGTTGGCAAAAAAATCATCCAAACTCTCCCAAACATGCAAATCAAGCTTATGCCAATAGTCAAGCCCAGCACGACGCACCGCCTTTTCATCGATGTCAAAAGCGATAGGTTTTATGATATGCAAAGCCGCCCCCGCATTGACGCAAAGCCGCCCTATAGCACCTGTGTTGTTTGGAATCTGTGGATGAACAAGTACAAGATTAAACAACTTTGTCCTTAAAAAATAACAGTTTTATTTGCATAAACAAAAATTCTATCCTCAAGTGCAAGTTTGAGCGCACGAGAGAGAACAACTTTTTCCACATCTTTGCCCAAGCGTTGCATATCTCTCCAACTGTACGCATGGTTGACATGGATAACTTCTTGAGCGATAATTGGACCCTCATCAAGGTTGTTATTTACAAAATGTGATGTCGCGCCAATAATCTTTACGCCTCTCTCATACGCTTGTTTATAAGGATTTGCCCCGATAAAAGCGGGTAGAAAAGAGTGGTGAATGTTGATAACCCTGTTTTCATATACCTCGATAAAGCTAGGTGTCAAAATCCTCATATACTTTGCAAGAACGATGTAGTCTATCTCCTCAAAGTCAGCCAAACATGCCAAAATTTTCTCTTCATGCTCTTCTCTGCTCAAACCCTCATGCGAGATTTCGATAAATGGGATATCGAATTTTGCAACAAAAGAACCCAAATCGCCATAGTTTGAGATAACCGCCAAGATATTTGCTTCAAGTTCATCTGCTTCATGACGTACCAGTATATCTCCAAGCGCATGCATCTCTTTTGTTGCCATGATGACAATATTTTTCTTTTTTGGTGCAATTACTTCAATGTTAGCATTCGCAGGCATAACTTCACACAAAAGCTCATAAAGTTGATTAAGGTCAATCTCACCTTCCACAACGCTTCTCATAAAAAATTTATTATTCTCGGCATCAACAAATTCACTATTTGAGAGGATATTGAGGTCATTGTGGTAAAAAACGCTTGATACTTTGTGTACCAATCCTTTTTCGTCATTTGCATCTATGAGCACTCGGTATTGGTTCATTTGCGATTTCCTTTCTCTATCTCTTCTACTCGTGAATCTATTGTTACTAAAACATACTCTAAGAAGTTAAGCGTCATATCTACTTTGGCTTCTATATTTGTGTTGTTTGGTGCTTGAAATCCCTCAAAAAGAACAAGTAAACGCTCCCGCATAGATGCTAAAAACATCATTTCACTGTTTAATGTTTGTTCTGGCTCTGGCTCTAGTTTTGGTTGAATTTTGCTCTCTTCTTCTTTTTTTGTGAACTTAAAATCACCTCTGCTTATCTCGTCGTTCATTTCATGCTTGCTATCTTCTAGCTCTGCCAAGGTTGAGAGAATGACATCTTTTAGTTCCATAATTTTAACAACCACCTTTCAAATTCATTAAACTCTATATCGTCTTGCATTTTTACAAAATACTCTTTCATTTGAGAGTTGACATTCAAAAATTTTTTTCTCATGCCAGAGAGTCTTCGTATTGCGATTTTGGCGTCGCTGTTCGAGGAGTCTTTTTTTAAAATCTCTTTGTAGATTTCAAGCGCTTCCTCTTTGAGACCTTGTAGCTCATAGATATTTGCTAGTGTGAGCGTCTTCATTTTGCCGCATAGTTAGCGATTATAGAACCCATTTCACTAGTAGAGCAGACCTCTTTTGCATCATACTGTGCCAAATCTTTTGTTCTGTATCCCTCTTTAAGCGCTCTTTTTACAGCAGCGTCTATCTTGTCTGCCGCAACATTCTCACCGAGTGCATAGCGTAACATCATAGAAGCTGAAAGTATAGTTGCGATAGGATTTGCTATCCCCTGCCCTGCGATATCTGGTGCAGAACCATGGATTGGCTCATAAACGCCTATTTTAGCTCCGACTGAAGCTGATGGAAGCAGTCCGATAGAGCCTGAGAGCATACTTGCCTCATCACTTAAGATGTCTCCAAAGATATTTCCCGTAAGCATAACGTCAAACTGTCTAGGGTCACGGATAAGCTGCATTGCGGCATTGTCAACGTACATGTGAGAGAGTTCTACTTCAGGGTACTCTTTAGCTACTTCTGTAACTACTTCTCTCCAAAGCTGCGAAACATCCAAAACATTTGCTTTATCGATAGAACAAACTCTTTTGCTTCTTGTCATGGCGATTTTAAATGCTTGATGAGCGATTCTCACAATCTCTTCACGGGTGTAAACCATAGTATTCCACCCCTTGTTCTCATCACGCCCCTTTGGTTCACCAAAATAGATACCACCGATAAGCTCACGAACTACCATCAAATCAACACCTTTAACTACTTCTGGCTTGAGTGAAGAGGCATTGATAAGTTCGTCAAAAACAGTTGCAGGGCGAAGATTTGCATAAACGCCAAGCTCTTTACGGAATCTTAAAAGTCCGCTCTCAGGGCGTTTTTCACGAGGAAGATTGTCCCATTTTTGTCCACCGATAGCACCGAAGAGAACTGCATCGCTGTTTAATGATATACTGATAGTCTCTTGCGGAAGTGGGTCACCTGTTATATCGTAAGCGCAACCACCCATCAAAGCCTCTTCATAAGAGAACTCTATATCGCAACATGAAGCTACTGCATCTAAAACTTTCACAGCCTCTTCTATAATTTCAGGACCGATTCCATCGCCTTTGATAAGCGCAATTTTATATGTTTTCATTACTTTCCTTTGATTTCATTTTGAGCATAGTTCATAAGCCCGCCAGCATCGATGAGTTCTTGCATAAATGCAGGAATCGGGATAAATTTATATACTTTTCCAGTCGTTTGGTTGGTTACTGTCCCGTTGTTCATATCAACACTTATCTTATCACCCTCAGCTATCTCTTCGCTCTCTTTGAGTTCAAAGATAGGAAGTCCCATGTTAAACGCATTGCGGTAAAAAATTCTTGCAAACGTAGGTGCAATAACCGCCGCAACACCAGCGGCTTTTAAAGCTATAGGTGCATGTTCACGAGAACTTCCGCAACCAAAATTTTCTCCAGCAACTATGATATCACCGCTGCTCATTTTTTTCACAAATTCAGGGTCTGCATCTTCCATAACGTGCTTTGCCAGCTCCTCTGGAACAGATGTATTTAAATAACGCGCTGCAATAATCAAGTCTGTATCAATATCTTTTCCAAATCTCCAAACTTTACCATCAATATTTGCTTTTTGCATAGAAATTCCCAACTTTACTTTGAAATAATTTCGGGATTATAGCTAAAACGATATTTTAGTTTTATAAAGAGCTACTATTTGAAGGTAAAAATAGCGTGATATTTATTAGTATCACGCTACTAAAAGGAGGTTATTATCTTTTGAGGTTGTTCACTGTTTGGAGCATTTCATCACTTGTCGTGATGACTTTAGAGTTTGAATCATAAGCGCGTTGACCTGTGATAAGGTCGGTAAGTTCAACAACAAGTTCCACGTTGCTTAACTCCACAAAACCTTGTCTTAAAACACCCAAGCCGTCTATTCCTGGAGTTCCCTCTACGGGTTGCCCTGAACTGTCGGTTTCTAGGTAGAGGTTATCCCCCATAGAGTGAAGACCCGCTGGGTTGATAAAGTTCGTGAGCGTAACCTGCCCTACCTGCGTTGCTTGCGCTTGCCCTGGTTGTACGACACTTACCGTTCCATCTGTACCGATACTTACATTTGTAGCATCAGGCGGGATGACAACTTCTGGAACAAGTCTGTAACCGTCACTATTTACGATAGAACCATTTTCATCGACTTTAAACGCACCGTTTCTTGAGTAAACTTCACTTCCATCGGGCAGTTCAAGCTTAAAAAAACCTCTTCCCGTAACAGCCATATCCAGTTGGTTGTCTGTCTGTTTTAAACTTCCCTCAGAAAATATCTTGTTGATTGCAGTAGCGCGCACACCAAGACCCACTTCTATGCCCGTAGGGCTTTTTGTGACATCACTTGTGGATGTTCCTGCGTACTCCATGACCTTATACATCAAGTCGGCAAACTCTGCACGAGATTTTTTAAAGCCGATTGTGTTGACATTGGCAATATTGTTTGCCGTAGTATCGATTTGTGTCTGCATTCCTAACATTCCAGTAGAAGCAGTATAGAGTGATTGCATCATGGTTTAAACTCCTTAAGATTTTCTAGCAATTTTTTCAATTGCGTCACGGTTCATATCGTTCATCTGTGTATCCATAGCTTTTTGGTACATACCTACTAAACGGTTTGCTTCTATAAGCTGTGTCATCATCTTTACGGCATTGACATTACTCTTCTCTACAAATCCTTGCAAAACCGCATCACTATCCTCAATGTTGGCAAATTCACTCTCACCCTCGTATCGGTAAAGACCATTTCCCTCTTTTTTCAGAAGTGCTATATTGTCAGGTTGAGCGACAAAGAGTTTTTGTGCAGCTTCAAGTCTCATGCCATTTCCAGTATTGGTAAAAATCTGCCCATTTTTGTCTATCTCTATAGCATTTTCACCTTGATTGAGCACAATAGGTTGCTTTGATACAAAATAGTCGCTTGGCAAAACTTCATACCCCTGCTTTGTGATAAGTTTGCCCTCGTCATCTTTTGTAAACGTTCCATCTCTCGTTAAACGGACACCGTTTGGAGTTTTTACTAAAAAGAAGAGACCCTCTTTTGAGAGAGCCATATCTAAGGAGTTGTCACTTTTTTGCATATTTCCAAGCGAATAATCAGTAAATTCATCCACAACTTGAGGCGCTTTGTTCATCGCACGGTTTAAAAACTGTGCTGCCTCTTTTGTATGGTTCGCATTTGGAAGCTCATCCCTCGCCTCTTTATAAAGACGCAAAAAATCCCCAACGACAAGAGTATCCTCTTTAAAACCAGCCGTATTGACATTTGCAAGATTGTTGGCGATGGTGTCAAGTCTGTTAAACTGTGTCACCATCCCCGCTGCCGAAGAGTAGTATCCGCTTTGCATCGTCTGCCTTTTTTTAAATATTGACTACCAAAAGCAAAGTGTGTTCCAACATTGAAAAAGCAACAGTTAATATTATTTGGGTATAATCCACCTTTAAAAAATCTTACAAAATCAGCAAGGTGTCCCTAAATATGACAGCAAAAGAACTCAACAAGGCTATTGAAGCATTTTTTGCCAATCAAAAACCAAAAGAGTGCTCTACTTATGAAGCGCTTTTAGAACTTTTTGACAAACAACCAACAGCCGCACAAGCTGCAACTATCCACAAACTTATACAAAAACACAAAACTTGTATCCACACCTCCTCTGAGCATGCAAAACTTCTCAATGACAAAGAAGCTGAAGCGAGAAAAAGCGCACAGAGAAAGATGATTGAGAACAATGAGACGGATGAGTTTGACATCTTAAAAGAGCATGAACTCTTAGAGTGGTCTCGCTCGGATTCTCCTGTTCGTATGTACCTACGTGAGATGGGGCAAATCCCACTTTTAACAAAAGAAGAAGAGATAGAAATCTCCAAAAAAATCGAAACAGGTGAGAGCATTATTATCGATGCAATCTGCTCTGTTCCTTATCTTATCGACTTTATCCTTGACTACAGAGAGCCGCTTATCAACCGTGAGCGAAGAGTAAAAGAACTTTTCAAAAGCTTTGAAGATGAAAAAGATGATGGCGAAGATACAGATGATAGCGAAGATGATATCGATGATGGTGAGGAAGAAGAAGTTGTTGAAAAAACGCTTACTGCAAAAGATAAAAGCAGAGTAGAAAAAGTAACAACAAGCTTTAAAGCACTTGAAAAAGCAAAAAAAGAGTGGATAAAACTAGCGGAGAAACTTCCTGAAAATCCAGATGGAGAGCTTAACGCTGACCTTGTTTTACACTACTTGAGTGTAACATTTAAAAAGAAGACGCTCAAAGAGAGACTTTTAGACCTTGGTCCAACTTCTAAGCTTATCAACGAACTTGTTAAAGCAATGGAAACTGCACTTAAAAGTGATGAAGGGTATGACAAAGAACTCAAAAGACTAGAGTATAAACTTCCACTTTTTAACACAACGCTAAAAGCTAATCATAAAGTTTTAGTAGAAAAAATCTGTATTTTGACGAAAGAAGATATTGCAGCCATGGTTCCTGAAGCAACGATGGTAAGCACCTATATGGAAATCAAAAAGCTTGTACAGACAAAAGAGGCATCAAAAAATAGTTTTGATATGGAGCCTGAAAAACTTGCAGATATTTTAGAGCAGATTAAACGTGGAAAAAATATCTCTGAAGTTTCCAAAACAAAAATGGCAAAATCAAACCTTAGACTTGTCGTCTCTATCGCAAAACGCTACACAAACAGAGGCTTGCCATTCCTTGACCTTATCCAAGAGGGCAACATCGGTCTGATGAAAGCGGTTGATAAGTTTGAATACCAAAAAGGGTATAAGTTTTCAACATACGCAACTTGGTGGATTCGTCAAGCAATCAGCCGTGCCATAGCTGATCAAGCAAGAACGATTCGTATTCCTATACATATGATTGAGACGATTAACCGTATCAACAAAATTATGCGTAAACATCTCCAAGAACATGGCAGAGAGCCAGATGTTGAAGTTATCGCACTGGAAGTTGGTCTTTCAGTTGAAAAGGTAAAAAATGTTATCAAAATCACAAAAGAGCCTATCAGTCTTGAAGCGCCTATCGGCAGTGAAGATGATGGAAGATTTGGCGACTTTATCGAAGATAAAACATCACTCTCTCCATCAGATGCGATTTTAAAAGATGACCTACGTGTACAAATCGAGCAGGTTCTTGAACAGCTCAACGAGAGAGAAAAAGCCGTTATCAAACTTCGCTTTGGTATCATGGATGATGAGTCTGATAGAACGCTTGAAGAGATTGGTAAAGAGCTTAATGTAACTCGTGAGAGAGTCCGTCAAATAGAGTCTAGTGCTATCAAAAAGCTCAAGCACCCTAAAGTCGGAAGAAAACTTAAAAATTATATAGAAGAGTAGTAAAAAAGCGATGACTTTTGAGCAGCAATGGATAGAGTATGACTACAACCCTTTTGTGCTCTTTAGCGCAGCGGGGAAAATCCTCTCTTTAAATGCCGAGGCGCAGTTTTTACTCGGCTCTGCTACTACAGAAGAGCTTTTTAACCTTGCCTCTTCTTATGCAAACATCTCTTTTGGGTTTAAAACTACATTTTTAGAGCTGGAGTTTGGGCGTTATAAGTTTTTTGCCATCACTGTAGGCTATGAAGATGATGAAGCAATCGGCATCAAACTCTACCAAGCACCCTCATTTAAGATAAACAAACCAAAACCAATCGGCGAATCGACAAATATTTATGCCCTTGTGGACTTGTGCATCCTGTCCTACTCCATCAACTCAAAAATAGTTTTTGAAAAAGATTTTGACCCTACCATTCCTGATATCATCATCGACTCAAACAATTTCATAAAGATTCTAAACAAAGTTTATGCCTGCTATGAAAAAAATGAAAAAATAGTAACAAAGATATTTTATAGAATCGGCGAGCATATAAAGTTTGAAGAGAAAAAATACTCACTTTTTTCTGTGGAAATATCTGCAAAAAATGCAGATGAAGAGAAGCTTAACGAGTTAAAAGTTTTAATCGCAAATACAAACTTCTACATTGACGTCCAAAAAAAGATTACGATAAATATTCCTATGATTCTCTCATAATCACATCTCTTTTGAGACAAAATAACCAGCAACAATCCCAATAAGCAACGATGGAAGATAGATAGCGATATCTAAAACCCCATTGTTTTGAAGTGCGATAAAACCTACAATCAAAAAAAGATAAGGGACAAGTCTAAAGAGAGAAACAGAGGCACGAGAACCTTTTTTTATATCTTGAAAATTGAAAATCTTTATCTTTTTTTTCTCCTCTTTGACTATTGCCCTAAGGTCTAACTCATCCGCACTTGCATCGTTGATGGGTGTCTCATCATAAAGCTCGTAAGGGTCTTCCACCTCATCTAAAAACTCTCTTTTTGCATCGCCACTCTCTAGTTCAGCTTGCATCTTTACCATTCTTTTATAAGCATACGCAGAGCCTGCAATCACAAAAAAACTGCTTAAAAACGCAACTTGCAGATTTATAAAAAAAGTAAAAGAGAAAAATGCGCCGAGCAAGATGGAGAGTTCAAGCGCAAGAAAAAGTTTAATAGTTTTTTTGGGTATCGTCATCATCTTCTTCATCATCTTGAAGCTGCTTTTTTATCGCATAGCGTGGTTGCTTTGCAAGTTCTTCATAATCTTTATACTGCTTTGAGTATGCTTTATAGACATTAAGCACCGCTGCTGCAATACCTATGAAAACACCTATCCAAAGTGTCCAAAAAGCACCAGTCATATTTTTTAGTATCAGTCCTATACCAACACCCATAAGTACTGCCACAACTATAGAAATCCCAAGTGAGAGACTATCTGCCGCTTCGATAATGGGCTTGATTCTAGGAGCTTTTTGCTCCTCTTTGTTCTCAGCCATTTGTAAGTGCCTTAAAAACTCTGCCGCTTGCCGCTATCGTCTCTTCAACCATAGCATCCGTTGTTGCAGTCGAGATAAAGCCTGTTTCATAGAGTGAACATGCAAAGTAAAAGCCCTCCTCTAGCATCATAGAGTGGAATTTTGCGAACAGTGCTTCATCAGATTTACACGCATCTGCAAAGTTTTTCACAGGGTTTTGGTTAAAGAAAAAGCCAAACATACTTCCTCTTGTATCTATCTGCATAGCAATACCGCATGCAGCAGCCTCTTTTTGCATCCCCTCAACAAGCCTTCTTGCTCTCTCATTTAAAGTAGCGATGACTTGCGGATTGTTTTTGAGTTTTGAGATAGCTGCAAGACCTGCCGCCATAGCAACAGGGTTTCCGCTAAGTGTTCCTGCCTGATAAACAGGACCCTCTGGAGAAAGTTTTGCCATAATCTCCGCTCTTGCACCAAAAGCACCCACAGGCATACCGCCACCGATAACTTTTCCAAGCGTCACGATATCTGGTTTTACTCCCGTAATCGACTCAGCACCATGAAGCGTTGCACGAAAACCGCTCATAACTTCATCAAAGATAAGCAGTGTGCCGTTCGCATCACAAAGTGTTCTTAACTCATGTAAAAACTCTTTGTCAGCTGGAACAAGTCCCATGTTGCCCGCGATTGGTTCTATGATAACACAAGCGATATTTTTGGAGTCCGCAAAGCATTTTTTGACACTCTCTATGTTGTTATACTCTGCCAAAAGTGTATGTTTTGTAAAGTCCGCTGGAACACCAGGGGAACTTGGGTTGCCAAAAGTTGCGGCACCGCTTCCTGCTTGAACCAAGAGTGAATCGCTATGACCATGATAACATCCAGTAAACTTGACGATATCATCACGCCCAGTAAACCCACGAGCAAGGCGGATAGCACTCATGACTGCTTCTGTTCCGCTGCTTACAAATCTTATCTTCTCGATAGAATCAAACATAGAGATAACCAATTTTGCCAAATCACTCTCAGCTTGTGTCGGCGCACCAAAACTAAGACCATGTTTCACTGCTTCAATAACTGCATTTTCTATCGATTCGTCTCTATGTCCAAAAAGGAGTGGTCCCCAACTTTGTACATAATCAACATATCTGTTTCCATCAATGTCAACCAAGTAGCCACCCTCACCTTGCGCTATAAAAAGAGGCGTCCCGCCGACACTTCTAAATGCTCTAACAGGAGAGTTTACTCCACCAGGGATAAGTTGTTGTGCTTCTTCAAAAGCTTTTAATGAATTGTCTATGCTCATAAAATAACCTTATTTTTTATGTGATTATAGCAAAGTAGTATTAATCTACATTGGTTATAATTCCCAAAAAAAATATCACTTAACGGAATCATTTGAATCGCTCCTATTTTGCTCTTTTTGTCGCATTTTTAATACACACTCTGATACTTTTACTCTTTTGGCTACTCGGTACAATGGCACCAGAGATAAAAAAAGAGAAAAAGGAAGAGAACAAGATAAAAGTTTCTCTCAAAGAGATGCCTAAAAAATCCAAAGATGCGGGTGAGGCAAAAGAGAGAGTGCAAAAACAAGAGGAAATCGCACAGCCGATGCCAAAGGGAAGCCAACTAAAAGAGATGGCTCAGGGCACACCAAAACCGCCAGTCAAGTATGAGCCAAAAAAAGCGCAATCGCAAAATACTCCAAAACTCAATGAGACAAAAAAAGAGGAACAAAAAACAGAACCTACTCCAAAAACAGAGCCTCTTCCATCAAGTAAAACCCTTGTGCCGCTTCAAGCTGAAGAGAAAAAAGAGGTAAAAGACAAATCACTACCAGCTTGGATGTATGAAGACAAATCAGCACAAGAAGCTAAAGAGGAAAAAGCAAAGAGAACAGGTGGAAGTAGTATCGGCAATGCAGATTTAAGAGAACTTTATGGCGATGAGTTTGGAAAACTTACCCAAGGACAGCAGAAGTATCTCATCGACAATCAAGAGATTATGCGCCGCATCACGCAGGAGATTTTAAACAGAGTTGCACGCGTCAATATACGCCACGATATGAACGTCAACAAGGTAAATATAGTAGAATTTTACCTCCATCCAAATGGAGATATGACGGACTTTAAATTTTTACAACCAAGCGGATACCATGTGCTTGACCAGACAACGCAAGAGACTATCGAGTTTGCATATAGCCGCTATCCAAGACCCGATGAGAAGATACTTGTGCGCTACAACGTATTTTATAATCTAGCGAGATAAAATCTTCTCAAGGAGCGCTAATGCATCTTTGTAAATCGGCTCATCGATAAATCCATATACATCATCTTCAAAACCTGTAATCCCCTCTGCTCTTTTGAGTTCAAAGAGTTTGATGATATTTTTTGCTCGTGCTATCTCTTTTTGGCTATCTTGAAACATCTCATTGACAAGCACTGCTTGTGAAGGCGAAAGACACCCTTTTGCATCGTAACCAATCTTTTTTTCAAGCTCAAGCCACGCTCTAAACTCCTCCATATTGTTATGCTCTTGATAGACAAAAGAGACAGGTTTTACCCCGATAACTTTGCATGTGATGAGAAAATGGGAGAGGATATAGTGCACTGCAGGGTTATCTATTGTGATAAGTGCTTGAGGGAGGCGCATATCTGCAAAAAGGTCTAATATACCAAGATAAAAAGTGGTTACTTTTCTATCAATTTTGAGTTGTGAGAGATTATTCCATGCCTCATTTGTCTCGATAGAGAGGTGCAGTTCTGTTTTGGCATCTAAGAGTTCATAAACAGACTCAACCTCTTTTTTATTTCTAATCTTTGGAACTCGGATGGCGTCTGGCATAAACTGGTTCAGGTACGCTATCTCTTCATATCCTCCCTCAAGCAGGGCATTGACACGTACAACAAGTTTTTTGTTGCACTGCTTATGATGGGCAAGAAAGAGCGCGCACAAAACAAGTCCAAAAGGTTTATCTTTCTTGCTCACTCCATCTTCAAGATTTAAGATAATGCAGTCAACGTCTAAAGAGTCTATCTTCAAAAGATGGTCAAGATTGTGGCATGAGAGCATCAAAGCGGAGCGAAAATCTTTTCTTGGATTGATTACCCTATGTGTTGGCGCAACCAAAGCATCAAGTGCCGCCAAATCTCTTCTCTCATAAGCATCTCGTACTTTTTCTATATTATTTAACATTTGCATTCTCCTCTTTTTTCTTCTCTTGGAGATAAAAATAGAGTGATTGAATCTCTTTTTGTGTTAAAAAGTATCTCGGCATACCATTTTTTCTCACATTTAGGGCGCGATAAAAATTATTGAAGTCTATGTTGTTAATGCGCGAACCAACAAAACTCTTCTGTTCCTTTTTGTGCTCATATTTTGCAACTACCTTACCTTCTCCAAAGTCCCCATGACACTTATGACACCCTATGCCTCTTGGATTTTGGTAGAGTGATGAAGCGTACTCCATAGGCGTTATAAAACTGCTTTGCGCCAAAAGAGAAAACGGCAATACCGACAAGAACAAGAAGAAACTCCTCATAAAGCCATCCTTTAATATATAAAGGTATAATAACAAAAAAATTATATTATGAGGTTTAAATGCAACTTCTTGATGGAAAAGCACTTGCGGCAAAGATAGAAACGACTGTTGTGCATGAAGTAAAAGAGTTAAAAAACAAGACAGGTTTAGTCCCTGGACTAGCGGTTATTTTAGTTGGGCAAGACCCAGCAAGTGCGGCGTATGTCAGCATGAAAAAAAAGGCATGTGATAGAGTCGGTTTTTATTCTGTAACACATGAAATGCCAAGCGACATCTCGCAAGCAGCTATCGAAAACACTATAAAAATGATGAATAACAACCCAAATATAGACGGCATTCTCATTCAGCTTCCACTTCCAAAACATATCGACACAACCAAACTTTTAGAACTCGTAGAGCCAAGCAAAGATGTGGACGG
>CAXNED010000005.1:0-20069 GCA_964201385.1 Sulfurimonadaceae bacterium
GATGTCGTTTGCGGAAGCCTCAGATAGAGAGGCGCGTATCCTCTTGCGTTTCTCAGCATAAATACTTTTTCATTTTCAACAAAAGCAACCGAGTCATCGCAGCTGTTTAGTATCTCTCTATTATGCTCCAAACAGTAGTCCCAAATGCCCCGTAGCTTCATAATATCATCATAAGTAGTACATAACGGCTCATCAGAGATATTTGCGCTTGTAGCGACTATGGGAGTGTTTAATCTCTGCAAGATTAAATGATGAAGCGGAGTATATGCCAAAAATAGACCGACTTGATTGATATTTGGAGCGACAAAATCACTTAGACGGTTATCATCTCTTTTTTTAAGCAGGACAATCGGTCGTCTGTTTGAACAGAGCAACTCTTCCTCTTTTGCATTCATTATGGCGATTTTTTTTGCGACATCGATATCTTTTACCATTACTCCAAAGGGTTTTGAGGGTCGCTTTTTTCTCTCTCGCAAAAGTTTCACGGCATCATCATTTGTAGCATCGCAAACCAGATGATAACCGCCGATTCCCTTTACGCACACAATCTTGCCTATCGTTATGAGTTTTACGACTTCATCTATGATATTTTCAGACTCTATTTTTTTACCGCTGTTGTCAAAAAGAGAAATTGTTGCTCCACATTTATGACACCCTATGGGCTGGGCGTGGTATCTTCTGTCTTGCGGGTTTTTATACTCTGCCGCACACTTTTCGCACATCACAAACGCATCCATAGATGTATTTTTTCTATCATAGGGAAGATTTCTTATGATGCTGTATCTGGGTCCGCAATTTGTGCATGTGATAAAGGGGTGTTCAAATCTACGGTTGGTTTTATCGTGCAGCTCGTTCTCGCACTCCGCGCACATTGCGATGTCTGAGGGTATATGGCTAGAGAGATTTTTAGCAACTTCGCTCATCACTATACGAAAGTCCTCAAACGATTTTGTTTTTTTAATTTGAGTTATTTTTATGGAGTCTATCTCGCTAAGCGGCGGTTTGTTTTCTCTTATCTTTTGGATAAACGCATCTGCTTTTTCTTTTGTCGCATCAAGAAGTATCAGCACACCATAACCGTTATTTGAGACCTCTCCGCTTAGTCCAGATGAAGTGGCAAGGTTATAGATAAAAGGTCGAAATCCGACACCCTGCACCACGCCTCTTATCTCAATACTAAAAATCATCTATTCCAGCTCCAACTGCATCAAATACATCTCTTCGCCATCAAGAACCTCTAAGTCAAAACTGCCGCATTTTGGGCAGATGAACTCATTTTTTTCAAGCTCTTCCTCCGCGCCGCAGATGTTGCAATGCACTTTTACTTTTTGAAGATTTAAAACCAAATCAGCATCACTGCACACCGTGCCAAGCCTAAACATCTCATAAGCTTCACTTAAGAGATAAGGCTCAACTCCGCTTAAAACGCCGATTTTTACTACAACTTTTGTTACTTTTTTTGCAAAGTTTTTTCTTGCATGCTCCTCGCAACTCTCGATAAGTGAGCGCACGATGCTATACTCATGCATTTAGCAGATCCGAGGCAGCAGTTCACCGCTTGGTATATCTAAAAACCTCTGCGTTTGCCACGCCGAATTTATAATGACTTTTTTTGGATGCAGATTTGTCACTTTGCCGATGATGGAGGCATTTTTGTTAAATGTTTTTAAAATCTGTTCTGCTCTGGCTGCTTCTTCTTTTTTAACTGCAAGCAAAAAAGTTCCCTCATTTGCCAGAGACATAGCATCAAACCCTAAAAGCTCGCAAAGTCCAATAACTTCGTCACTTATAACGATTTTGCTCTCATCTGCCTCTATACAGATATTTGACTGTTTTGCCCACTCGTTTAGCACCGCACTCACCCCGCCGCGCGTTGCATCTCTCATAGCCGTTATCTTTATGCCCCCATCTATAAGCCTCTTTACGGTTGGATAAAGGGAGGTGCAGTCGCTCATAAGAGAGCTGCTTAGCTCAATCCCCTCGCGAGATGCAAATATAGTCGCCCCGTGACACCCGATATCGCGGCTAAGAAGTATGATATCATCATCGCTTATGTTATTTGAGCTGATACCATTTTGTAAAATCTCTCCGATACCCGTCGTGTTTATAAATATCTTGTCAACGCTTCCTTTCGGTACTACTTTTGTATCGCCGCTAACCACTATAGCACCGTTTATCTCAAGCTCTTTTTGCATAGATGAAACTATCTTTTTAAGCTCATCTACGCTAAAACCCTCTTCGATTATCACGCTGCAAGTAAGATATTTCGGCTTTGCACCCATCATAGAGAGGTCATTACAAGTTCCACAAACGGCAAGTTTGCCTATGTCAGCTCCCTCAAAAAAAAGTGGCGTTACCGTAAAGCTGTCAGTTGAAAATGCCAGTCTACCACTCTCAATGATTGCCGCATCTTCGCTCTTATCTAGGATGTCATTTTTAAATGCCTTGTAAAAAACATCGCTTATCAGCTCGTTGTTCTCCTGCCCACCGTTTCCATGGGAAAGTTTTATGGTTTGGCTCATTTGGTCTCCATCAAAATATCAATCACACTTTTCATTTTCCAACTCACTTTACTCATCCTCTAACAACTTTTTAAACTCATCTTTATTCGGCAGTACAGTTAAATATTTGCTTGCATAAATTTGGTTATTGTCCTTTGGCAAGGTAAGTTCTACCAAAGCCTTGCTTTTGTCTTTACAAAGAATAATGCCCACCGTCTGGTTTTCATCGTCTGTCTTTTCAAATCTATCAAAATAGTTTACATACATCATCATTTGCCCTATATCTTGATGTTTGAGTTCGCCGATTTTAAGGTCAAGCACTACAAAACATTTCAAAAAACGGTTGTAAAATACCAAATCAACGGCAAAATGTTTCTCATCAATAGTAATTCGTTTTTGACGGGCTACAAAAGTAAATCCTTTGCCAAGTTCAAGCAAAAAATGCTCTAACTTATCTATGAGCTTTTGTTCTAGCTCACTTTCGCTATAACTTGAAAGCACAGGCAATCCCACAAACTCCAATATGTATTGGTCTTTTATCAAATCCTGCACAGACTCTATAATCTGCCCTTTTGAAGATAAAGATTTTACTTTTTCTTTTTCAAGACTAAGAGACAACCTCTCAAAAAGCCCACTATCAAACTGCCTTTTAAGTTCTCGCAGTGTCCAGTTGTTTTGTGCGGCTTCTATCTCATAAAAATTTCGCTCATTTTCATTATCAATTCTAGTTAAAAAGACATAGTGAGACCAGCTAAGTTTGAATTGGGTAGACAGTGTCTGTCTTTTTTGAAAAGCTAAATAAAACCTTCTCATATTTTTTAAATTTTCTATCGAAAAACCATCTTCAAACTCTTTGGTTAGTTCATATGAGAGATTTTTTATAAGCCCTTTTCCATACTCCGCCCTTATCTCCCCACCTTGTTCTTCTTCTACTATTCTTTTGCCTATCTGGAAGTAAGTCATCGTCATAGTAGTATTGATAGTTTGATAAACCCTATTTCTCGCTTCATAAAGCAGCGTTTTTATATCTTGAAAAAAACTACCGTTTGTTACATTCATGTTGGTTTTCCTACTTTATCTTTAAGTGTATTTGATAGATAATTGAACTTATCTTAGCATTTAAAACTATCTTTATGAAAAAATATGTCATTTTGCAATATTCTTTAAATGCTTTTCTTTTTTCTCTCTTTTAAATAAATCATAACTTAGGCAAATTCTCTCTAAAAATCACCAAAATCTCTATCTGCGCCTCTGAAACGCTATAAATGATAGAGTATCCTTGATAGACTAGTTTTCTGGTGTTTGGCGAGAGTTCTTCGGTGGGTCTTCCTGATTTTTGGAAGTGTGAGAGCGTTTGGATGATGTAGTTTTTCATCTTATCCAAGTATCTGTCGGCTACTTGCTCATTTTTTGTTTGTTCAAAAATATATTTAGCTTGTTCTACTAAGCTAAGAGCAGCTGTTTTTGAAAAAACTATTTTATGCACGATATGACTTTTTTGCTAACTCAAAGGCATCGTCAATGTCTAAAAAGTCGCCCTTTTGAATCTCTTTTAGTGCATTTTTAACATCTTGTTTTAGTTTTGCGTGCGTGGCGTTATACTCGTCAAGTGAAATGATGACAACGGACTTATTGTTTTTTGTAGTTACTATCACCTCCTCGTGATTGTCACATACATCTTCTATGATATTTTTTAGATTATTTCTAGCATTTGTGTAGTTTAGTGCTTGCATTTAGAAACCTTTTATGACAGGATATTGTCATTATAGCAAATTATAATCATTTTTTATCTTCTCATACAACTTTGAGTTTTCTTCCTGCGTATAGCTCTCTATCTTTTCATATAAAGACTCTTTTACACCGTAACTCTTTAATCTCTCCAAGCCGTTGTGGTTGTCGTTTATCGTTCCCAAAGCATCTTTTATCTCTGTTAAGTTTTTTATCTTCTTCTCATCTTTGAGAGCGCTGTTTTTCTCTCTGTAGAGGCTCTTTTTTATGTAGATTCTGTATTTGTGCAGCTTCTTTTTATCTAACTCTGGGAACTCCATGAAGAGTAGTTCTTGTGGGGTTTCTTCTTGCGTTTTTTGCTCTACACTCTTTGGAATTTCTAGTTTTTTGAGGTATTTATGGAGTTTTTTTATCTCTTTTTCTCTGGTGTCCTCTTTTGTTTTTGACGCTATCTCTTCTTGCACTTTTTTTCTCTGTTTTTTGGGCAGCGCTGTGAGGTAGTCGCTAAAAAAGACATCAATGTCTCTAATTTCATTGCTACGAGAGATGGCTTTTTTCACACTCTTTGCAAATGCGTCCTCTTTGTCAAGCAGGGAAAAAAGCTCTCTGCACTTTATGCGTAACTTGTGGATGTCATCGGGGGTTTGGAGGGATTTTTTTGTGAAATGTTTTATGATTTTTTTAAACTCTTTGAGCTTTTGGGCTATTATCTTCATCACTCAATCACTTTTTTTTGGGTAGTCAAAGGAGAGAAGTTTTGCATTTTTTGGCTCTATCTCCGTCCATTTTTTAGATGTAAAGGCTATCTCCACAATGCCGCATGTTGGGATATTGGCTCCAAAATCGACATAATAGTGCGCCAAATCGTTCAAAGAAGGGTTGTGCCCTACTAAAAAAACTGACTTGTTTTTGTCATCAAGCGCCGTTAGTATTTTACGAAGTTCGCCAACGCTTGCTTCATAGATATTTTCGTCAAAGAGTACTTTTTTCGTGTACCCAATCTCTTTGCCAATCATCTCTGTCGTGCTTTTCGCCCTTTTTGCGGGGCTTGAGAGAATGATGTCTGGCATGACACCCTTTTCTTTGAGCCTTTCCCCCATCATCGGAGCATTTGCTTTGCCTCTTTTGTTAAGCCCTCGCTCAAAGTCCTCTAACGTCTCATCTTTCCAGCTTGATTTTGCGTGTCTAATAATGTATAACTTTTTCATCTCTCATCCCATCGGGTACATAATCTCTTGCTGCACCGCTTTTATCTCATCCATGGTCTCTTGGCTTAGCGTCACATCCAGTGCGGCGAGTGAGGCGTCCATCTGGTCTGTGTTTCTTGCTCCGATAATAGTCGAAGCGACAAAATCAAACTGTTTTGTATAGGCTACCGCAAAAGTCACAGGAGAGATTTCAAGCTTTTTTGCTATCTCCAAATATCTTGCGGTTGCTTTGAGCGTTTTTTCGTTGACAAATCTCGTGGCTTGAGAGTTTAGACGGATGTTTTTGCTCAAAAGATAGTCCGAATAGCGTGCATTCTCAGGGTAAAACGCACCGTTGTACTTTCCGCTTAGAACTCCGCCAGCCAAAGGCGAGTAAGCCAGAAGCGATATCTCCTCTCTTTTGCACACATGTGAGAGTTCATCTAAAAATCGTGGATTGTTTAGTGAAAAGTTGTTTTGGATGGACTCAAATCTTGCAATCCCTAGCCTTTTTGATGTCTCGTTTGCTTTTGTAAGCCCGTAAGCGGTGTCGTTTGATGTTCCGATGTACCTTACTTTGCCCTCTTTTACCAATGCATCAAAAGCCATTAACGACTCCTCTATGGGAACAACAGAGTCAGGCCAGTGCATCTGGTAGAGGTCGATATAGTCAGTTTGAAGTCGCTTTAAACTTCCCTCGATGGCTTTTTTGATATGAAACGCATCGATGGCGGTATAACCATGGCGGATGGGTGGAACAAACCAGCCGTTTGCGGCACCTGCGACTTTTGAAGCCAAGATAATGCTATCTCTGGGTTTGCCCTTGAGCCATTTTCCGATGATGGTCTCAGTCACTCCCGCATCTTCAACCCTCGGCGGTACGGGGTAAAGTTCGGCGGTATCAAAAAAGTTGATTCCTCTCTCATACGCCTTATCCATAATCCTAAAAGCCTCCGCCTCATCGCTCCACGAGCCAAAACTCATAGTCCCAAGGGCGATGGGAGTAACTCTAAGACCTGTTTTTCCTATGTATCTGTACTGCATATAAAAATCTCCATCTCAAAAATATTACACATCATAACAATCCAAATCTTTTAGATTTACAAAAAATTCCATCTCCTCATGCCTTAACGCCCTTATCATATTTGTGCTGCCGCTCACTCCAGAGGGATCGCCTGCTATGAGGATATAACTTCTCTCAATACTAAGTAAATTGCGGCTTATCCCATCGTTTAAAAGTTGGTTCAGCATCTGCCCGATTGAGCCTTTTTTTACCAAGAATGCAGGGACAACTCCCCAAACTATAGTAAGAAGTCTTGCTGTTTTTTGCGAATGAAAGCCTGCGTAAATGGTCTGATTTGGTCTGTATCTTGCTATTTTTTTGGCACTATTGCCAGAGTTTGTCATAGCAATAATCCCATCTGTTTTGAGATGATTTGACAACCTTGCGGCGGAGTAATTTATGCTATCTGTAAAATCATGCATCTCAAAATCTCCAAATTTATAGTAAGGATAAGTTGACCTCTCGGTTGCTTTAATGGTTTCCATCATAATCGTAACTGCTTCAATCGGATACTTGCCGACGGTTGTCTCTTCGGATAACATCACCGCATCGCTGCCATCAAGTATGGCATTTGCCACATCGCTTATTTCGGCTCTTGTTGCGCTTTTAGAGTTTGTCACGGAGAGAAGCATTTGAGTAGCGGTGATTACGGGTTTACTCATCTCATTTGCTTTTTTGATAATCATTTTTTGGACTTGCGGCACTTCATAGTAGGGAATCTCTATACCCAAATCGCCTCTTGCGACCATGATGCCGTCACTGACATCTATGATTTCATCAATATTTTCAACGCCGTCAAATTTCTCTATTTTGGCAAAGAGTTGCACATCTCCGCCAAAAGAAGTCACAATTTCTCTGGCTTTTATGATATCCCCAGCATGTTGCACAAACGATATCGCCATAAAATCCACATCATTTTTTACGCCCCACTCCATATCTTTTATATCTTTTGGCGTAAGTACCTCAAGACCTAGTTTGGTGTTTGGAAAATTTACCCCTTTATAAGAAGACAACACGCCGCCGCTATGCGCCTCTACTACCACCCTGTCGTCTTGGATTTGCACTACTTTTGTCTTAATTTGTCCGTCACAAAAAAAGATAAAACTATCCAGTTGAAGATTTTGCAAAATTTTTGGCTCACATATACTTAGTGTATAGCCGCCATTTTGGTTTTTATATCCGACTATGTCATTTTTTAAAATCTCTATTTTATCGCCTACCGCTATCTCAAAAGCACCCTCCAAAGCCCCTACTCTTATCTTTGGACCGCTAATGTCTTGCAAAACTCCGATAAACAGTCCTGTCTGTTTGCTCGCCTCTCTAATCCTTTGCAAAACAGCGGCGTGATACTCATGCGTACCGTGAGAAAAGTTGAGTCTAAAAACATTTACTCCAGCTCGAATCAAAGCTACTATTTTTTCTAAGCTATCGGATGAGGGTCCAATCGTTGCTACTATTTTTGTTCTTTTTTTCATCTCTTTTATCTCTCCCAAAGCAGCGCAAAGTCTATGAGAACGATGTCGCTTCTTTTTGGCTTTATGATGAGGCTCTGGGGTGCATAGTTTTTGATATCAAGCTCTTTTGTTATCTCTTCTATCTCCTCTTTGAGGCGTTGTTCGAGCAACTGCATCTCCTCTTGAACATCACTTAAAAGCAGTTGCGCATTTGCGACATCTGTTCGCTCTTTAAGTACGTCTTTACCTTTGGAGAGCGTACTTGCCCCCTTGCTGATGGTTGCGGCACTCAGAGTTTTTTTGCCAAAAAATGCACTCACGAGTGTCATTCCAACGCCGATGAGCGTATCAGCCATTTTTGAGCTCGCCTCCGCCTCCTCTTTTTGGAGCTTCATGTCGAGTTTTTGGAGCTTGTCTTGAAGTTTTTCATAGTCACTGCCAAACTTCTCTTGAAGCTTTTCTATGCGCTCTTCTCGTAGCTCTTTAAGCGTATCTTCCATACGCACTAAAAAATCTCTTTTGCTCTCGCCAAGTTTGGACTCCAAATCCAAATCCTCACACATAAAAAGCTCAAGATTTTTGCTCTCATAAACAAAATCACTCACGCCTCTCTCAAAACTCTTTAGTGATTTTTCCCTCATGACAAGCTCTGGAAGTTCTGCGTAAGAGGCATTTGCAGGGGCTTGAAGAGATTTTTGCACCAATGCCTCTTCATGGGCGTTTTGCCACTCTATGGTAAAAGTTTTCGCATCCAATGGGAGTTTGTAAAAAAGGTTTTCTTGTGTATCAATCACTTTTTTTTGGTTGAAAAATCTCAGTTTCAGCTCTGCATAAAGGTAAGGATAAAAGCAAGAATCCTCATTTGCAGAGACAAAATACTCTTTGATATTTTCATGCAGCAGAGGTTTTGTCATACCACTTTGTGCAAACGTCTCTCTCTCCTTAGGTTGGGGCAATGCCTCTTTTTTCGCTTGCATCACTCTTTTTATATCATCTTTACTCATAGGACCTTTGAGGTACGAGAGCGCCCAGCGTGTGTAAAACTCCTGCGTCTGCTCCTCATGCACATTTTTTACAAAAAAGTGTCGCCCTTTGAGTGTGGCTATCTGTTTGGCGATTTCTTCTTTTGAAAACTCCGAATTTGCAGCGATGCCATCAACCACTTTTTCGATATCCTGTTTGGTTTGGAGCTTGCCTATAAACCACGTTCCTATGTTTGAAAGCCCTTTATAGTCGATATCCACAGGGTTTTGTGTTGAGAGGATGATACCGCATCCAAAAGCTCTTGCCTGCTTTAAAAGCAGAAGCATAGGCTCTTTTGAGGGCGGGTTTTTCAAAGGAGGGAAAAAGCCAAAAATCTCATCCATGTAAAGAATCGACTTAAGTACAGCACTTCCTCTTTGGAAAACTCCGAATTTGCAGCGATGCCATCAACCACTTTCGCGATGTCTTGCTTGGTTTGGAGCTTGCCTATGAACCATGTTCCTATGTTTGAAAGCCCTTTATAGTCGATGTCCACAGGGTTTTGGGTTGAGAGAATGATACCGCATCCAAAAGCTCTTGCCTGCTTTAAAAGCAGAAGCATAGGCTCTTTTGAGGGGGGATTTTTCGAAGGCGGGAAAAAGCCAAAAATCTCATCCATATAAAGAATCGACTTAAGCACAGCACTTCCTCTTTGGGAGCGCATCCAGCTTATATAGGCGTTTAAGAGCAATGATACAAAAAACATTCTCTCTTCATCCGAGAGATGAGCGATGGAAAAAATAGCTATTTTTGCTCTGCCCTCTTCATCGTAGAGCATATTTTGGATGTCAAGAGGCTCACCCTTGAGCCACGCCGAAAAAGTAACAGAAGCCACAACACCGTTAAAGAGCGTTGCAAGTTTCATTCTCTCATTTTGCGGGTAAAAGGCATCAAGGGACAACATCCCTATCTTCTCAAATGGCGGCGTTATGATGTTTTGGATAAGCATCTCCATAGAAAGAGAGGTGCCGCCACTGTAGTAGTGGCTAAAGATGCTTGAGAGCAAAAGATGCTCTTTTGAGCCTAGTGAATCACTTGTGATACCCACGAGAGAGAGGAGTGAGAGTGACGTTGTGTTGATGAGTGAAGCAAATGTCTCCTCATCTTCAAGCACACTCTGCGGCGGCGCTGTAAAACTCCCCAAGATATTTACGCCTACACCCGCCGAACTCCCAGGGGTGTAGATGGTTTTTGGCACAGCGGCAAATCTCTGCACACGCTCCAAATCCTGCCCAAAACTCTCAATGCCCTCTTTGTTGCTTGATGCCAAATCCTCTGCCATCTCTTGAAGAGTTTTGCCTTTGTTGAGCGCTTCACTCTCATCCACCCACGGCAGATAATCCTCTGGTCGCATCTGCGCAAAAGCAAGACAAAGATTGCCCATATCGCCTTTTGGGTCGATAACGATGGAGGGGATGTTGTCAATCGCCGCCTCCTCAATAAGCCCTATACCAAGCCCAGTTTTCCCCGAACCCGTCATCCCAATGATGGCGGCATGCGTCGTAAGATGTTTGGATTTGTAAAGACTCAGCGAGTCATCTTTTGCATTTTTTCCTAGATAAAAAAGAGCCATTTTTTCATATATATCTTTCACTGTTTCGCCTTCATACTAAATTTCCATATTTATAATACGCCGCGCACGCGCCCTCGCTGCTTACCATACAGCTTCCAAGCGGACTTGAGGGCGTGCAGGCTTTGCCGAAGACTTTGCACTCCACGGGGTTTGCTTTACCCTTTAAGATATCTCCGCAAATGCAGAGTTTGTGGTCGTCTATCTTTTGCGTGGGAAGAATCTCTTTGTAAAAAACCTCCGCATCAAGCCAGCTAAACGCATCTTTGAGCTTCAAGGCGCTTTGGGCTATGTCACCGATGCCTCGCCATCTAAAATGTTCCCGTCTCTCAAAGAACTTCTCGTTTAGTTTTTGCGCTTCGATGTTGCCCTCATTCGTCACGCTTCTGCTGTACTCCACCTCAACTTCACATCGCCCCTCATTAAACTGTTTTAAAAGCATCAAAACCGATTTCATAACATCCACAGGCTCAAATCCGCTCACAACCAACGGTTTTTTATACTCACGCGCAAACGCATCGTAAATCTTGCTTCCGCTGATAACGCTCACATGCGCAGGTCCTATGAAAGCGTCTATCTTGTTTGTTGCATCGTCTAGCAAAACCCTCATCGGTTCTGGGACGGTTACATGGTTGATGTGAAAGAGGATGTTTTTCACATTTTGCTTGATTGCCATGTTTATAAGTGCCGCTGTCATGGGCGTAGTAGTCTCAAAACCTATAGCAAAAAAAACAACCGTTTTATCGGGATTTTGTGCGGCGATTTTGAGCGTATCGGTGGGAGAGTAAACGAACCTGACATCACATCCCTTAGCTCTTGCATCTTGCAAACTTCCCTTGCTTCCTGGGACTTTTATCATATCGCCGAGTGTTATGAGGATGACATCTTTTTGTTCTGCCAAAACATAAGCGTGGTCTATCCTCTCCTTTGGCATAACGCACACAGGACACCCAGGACCATGAACAAACTTGACATTTTTGGGCAAAAGCTGGTTTAGTCCATACTTCATGATGGTATGCGTATGTCCGCCGCAGACTTCCATGATATTTACATCATGTGTGAGCGTTTTTGCCTCTTCTTCTATCAGCTTTGCGTATGCTTTGATGGTCTTAGCATCTCGAAAACCAAAATAGAGCTCTTTTAACTCAAGCTCCCTACTGCTCATCGTCATCCATCCGCCTTGCTATCTCATCAAACGCCTCAAGGCAGAGGAGCGCATCGGCTTTGTCGATTTTGTTCATAACAAAACCTATGTGTATAAGCACATAGTCCCCCACTTCAACGCTTCCCTCTTCCATAAGGTCAAGCGAAGCTTCACGGCTCACACCCATAGTATCGACGGTTGCGGTGTTTGCTTCTTTATCCACCTTTGTTACACGGCTAGGGATGGAGAGGCACATTAGCGCATCCTTCTTTTAAACTCTACCCACTCCAACACTCTTTTTATGGAGTTGTCATCCTTGATGCTTACCTCTAAGATGTCAACATTTGGACGAAGCTTTCTCGCCTCTTTTTTCTCTGATTCTATGTCAAACTCTATGTAAGGCAAAAGGTCGGTTTTTGTGATGAGAACGAGGTCTGCTTTGCGAAACATCACGGGGTATTTGGCTATCTTGTCATCTCCCTCTGGTACGCTTACAAGCACGATGTTTAGGTGCGTTCCAACATCATAAGAGGCGGGGCATACAAGGTTGCCCACATTTTCCACAAAACAGACATCCACCCTATCTAAGTCAATATGATGAAGCGCTTTGTGAACCATAAAAGCATCCAAGTGACACGCACTCCCCGTTTGTATCTGGTAGGCGTCCACTCCTTTTGCGCGTAGCCTGTCTGCATCTCTTGAAGTCTCCAAATCCCCCTCAATAACCGCAAACCCAAACTCTGCCATCTCGGCAAACTTCTCTAAAAGTGCCGTTTTTCCACTCCCTGGGCTGCTCATAATGTTTATCGCCAACACTCCGTGACTATCAAAATGTGCTCTGTTATGAGAAGCCTCATGGTCGTTTTTGTCCAAAATCTTATCTATAACGGCTATGGTTTTTGCGTCGTTAAGCTGAGGGTTTGCATGGATAGTTTGCATGTCGTGCGTATGTTCGTGAGTATGCCCATGCCCCGTTATACTGCATCCGCAATCTTTGCACATTAGCGGTTATCCTTAAAAAATCTCTCATAAACAAAGTAAGCACCAACCAACCCAACTATAAAAAAAACAAAATACTCCACATGCAGCAACGAGAAAAAGTGCAGATGCTCATGCTCCTTGCCGTGGGCAAAAAGAGTACTCAAAAACAAAACAAAAACAGACAAATATCTCATAGCTTTATCCTTTTAAAATTTAGTTATTATAGCATCTAAATCCAAACTCCCCTTTTGAACCACCTTCACACCAAGCCCCTCTAACGCCCCGATAACCCTTTGCACCAAGAGTTCAAATCGCCCTCGCAAAACCTCACTTAAGCCTATCGTTGGAGTTATGATATCTTGCGGCACTATCCCAAAAAGCGTTATGTTCGCCTTTGCATCATGAAGCTCACACATCTCCAACATCTGCAAAACCTCAACCTCATGCGCCGTTTTTTTATACCCACCAAGCCCAAGCAGCGCATGCGATGGTATCTCGTAAATACTCCCCGCCACATCCTCCAAAGAGAGCGTATCGAGGAGTAAAACATCATCATACTCTCTAAAATACTCAAAAAGCCCAAACCCCAAAGTCCCGCCGTCCACAAACTCCACAGCAGGCTCAAAGAGATAATTCTCTCTTAAACACCTAACCACATAAACCCCTATACCGTCATCACAAAAAAGTATATTGCCAACCCCGATAACTGCTGTTTTTTTCATATCATCTTTATCTTATAGCTACTTAACCCCATGCCTTTAGCATCTACAACATGCACCGCGCACGCAAGGCATGGGTCGAAGGAGTGGATAACCCTTAGTACCTCAAGGGGCTTGGAAGTATCTTGTATCTTTATGCCTATGAGCGCTTCTTCATACGCTCCTCTTTTGCCAAACCTGTCTTTAGGCGAGGCGTTCCATGTGGTGGGGGCTATGACGGAGTAGTTTTTTATCTTTTGGTTTTCTATGCTCACAAAGTGGGACAAAACGCCGCGTGGCACTTCAAAAAACGCTCTGCCTTTTGCCTCTTTGGGGAGTTTTTCAAACTCGTATTTTGTCCACGTTTGTGTGTCGTCATGTTTTATATTTTGAAGCAAATCCGAAACAAGTTTAAAAACATACTCACAGATGTAAGCGCTCTCGATAGCTCTTGCAGCATTTCTGCCCACCGTTGTAGATAAGTCCAAAAGCTCCAAATCGCTCTCTTTTAAAAACTCATCGACAAAAGGTTTTATAAACTCATTGCCGCTTATGTAGCTCACAAGCACCCTTGCCAAAGGTCCGCTCTCCATGGGTTCGTTGGCGTAGCGTGGGGCTTTTATCCATGAGTATTTATCATCGTTTTTGGCAGTTTTTAGCGTTCCATCCTCGTTTAGGTCAGTATAGCAAACCTCGCCATCAGCGCTGTACCACGCTCTGTCCACCTCTTCGGTGATTTTGCTTTCATCAAACTCTTCCACTTTTGAAAAATCATGCGCATAGAGTACTCCGCTGCTAAAGAGTTGTTGCGTAGCATCAAACGCATAGCCACCCACAGAGAAAAAGTTTCCCGCACCTCTGCCCACACCCGCCCTTATCTCATCCCTATAGGCAGATGCCAAAAGCCTCATATCTGCGAGATAAGCGTTATCGACAAACTCTTTTGCCTCTTTGATGTTAAAGATGTAGTCGTTAAGTCTTTGAGGGTTGAGCATATCTGCCACGCTTGTCACTCCGCCGACGACTATGCTTTGGGGATGCGGTGTCTTGCCGCCAAATATCGCTACCGCCTTGCTTAGCTGCGTTTGAAACTTGAGTGCTTCTAAGTAGTGCGAGAGCAGGATGAGATTTTGTTCGGGGGTGAGTTTATAGGCGCTATGTCCCCAGTATCCGTTTGAAAATGGTCCTAGTCTGCCTGCTTTGACAAAGTTCTGAAGCTTGAGCAAAACTGCCCCGTAGCCAGAGAGCGAGCTTTCGTATGGGGTTTTTGCATACTTTTTTGCCTCCTCTACAGCAAGGGCGGCATCGGCTTGAAGCGCACTTGTCACATCCACAAAGTCCAAAGAGTGCAGATGGTAAAAATGCACAACATGGTCTTGGATAAAGAGCGCCATAGCCATCAGGTCTCTCACGATTTGCGCATTTTTTGGTAGCTCTATGCCGTAAGCATCCTCGACACTGCTCACCGCGGCACGAAAATGTGAGTTCGTACAAACTCCGCAAATCCTCCCCGCCAAAAGTCCAGCATCACGTGGGTCTCGGTCTTTGAGAATCATCTCTATGCCACGAAAAAGTTGCCCGCTTGCATACGCTTCTCTTACAACTCCATCCTCATCGACTTCAACTTCAACCCTCAAATGCCCCTCTATGCGAGTGATGGGGTCAATGACTATTTTTTTCATGGTAAACTCTCTCATTTGCGTATTTGTCGAAAAAACCTTTTTCTGTACATGCCATACACCCATGCCCTGCTTCAACGGGCCAACTTGTACCTTTGTTGAACTTCATCGTAGGGCAGTTTGCATTTGCGTAAGCGCCTTTACACCCCATCTCAAAAAGACACCACCCTTTTTTTGCCCCCTCATCGCCCCACTCTTTGACAAACTCGCCAGCATCAAAGTGTCCTCGTCTCTCGCAGTTTTCGTGAATCCTCCCCTCATACGCCCAAAGAGGTCTGTTCAACGCATCAAGCGGCGGCATCTCCTCAAACATCATAAAGTAGAGCAGCGTACCGACTATGTTTATAGGGTTTGTAGGGCATCCAGAGATATTGATAACATCATCCCTCTCAAGCGCATCGGCAACGCCAACCGCTCCAGTTGGATTTGGCGCAGCAGCCACCACTCCGCCATCAAATGCACAACTTCCCACGGCAACGATGAGTGCCGCATCTTTTGCGCATCTCTTTAAGAGTTCTATGCCCGTCTCGCCCTTTGAGCCGATTCTTAGGTACTTTCCATCCAGCCCCAGAGGCACAGCACCCTCTACGATAAGCACATATTCACCCCTTTGGTTGTTGATGATACCTTCAAGCGCACTCTCACTCGCATCACCGCTAGCACTCATCAAAAGCTCATGATAGTCAAGCGAGATGTAGTCAAATATCAAGTCCTCGATAGAAGGGTTTGCAGACTTTATAAAAGCCTCCGAGTTTCCGCTGCAATCTGCCAACTCAAGCCATATAATGGGTATCTTGTTTAGCGTCTTTACCCCTTTTTGCACCACTTCTTCAAACTTTGGATGCAGCTGCATATTTGCCGTGACCATACTTATCCATCTGTTTACTTCATCCTTTTTTATCTCCAGAGACTCCATCGCCGCCTCAAGATTGCTCTCGTCAAGCTGGTTTTTTGGATGCAGTTTATTGTACTTCTCAACTCTTTTTTTTGCCTCTTGAACCTCTTTTTCAACCTCTTGCTCTTTGGCGCTTTTTTGAACCACGCTAGGGTCTATGAGATGCTGCGACTCCTCTATGATTTTTACAACCTCACCCCTGCATCTGCCGCAAACTCTGCCCGCTTGTGAAAAATGTGCCAAATCCGCAAACGTCCTCACGCCATTTTGCACAACCAAAGCAACCAAATCATTACGATAAACACTCACACAACTGCAAACAAGTTTGCCTCTTGCTACATCAACCCTGTTTTTGCGCAACTCATCTATAGCAACTTCACTCTCATTTTGCATAAGAGTTTGCAAAGAGGCTATATCTGCATTTGCGTTGATGCCGACATAGCGAAGCAGTTTTTTCTCTCTTAAAAAGTACTCATCCACACAATTTTGGCTACTTATAGTGACCTTCTCATACTCAGTTGAGAACTTTGCAGAAGTCACATCCACGAGGTTAATCGCACCCACTTTAAGCATATCGACCGTTGTTTTGCGTGCAAACTCTTTTGGCTCTCCAAGCAACAGATGCGCCGCCGCGCACTCCGCCTCATCCACGCAAGCCTCAACATGCCCCGCCACAAATCCAAGCTCTCTCACCTCCGCACACTCTCCAACAGCGTAAATATCATCCTCACACTGCATAAAAAGATTTGTCAAAATCCCTCTGTTACACTCCAAAACATCTCTAAAACTCTCAATATTTGGCTTTATCCCTATGCCAAAAACCACAAAAGGGTTCTCAATCTCCAGTTTTTTGCTACTCAGTCTCTTTATCTCGCCATCTTCAACCACGGTATCTATGATTTCATCTTCGTAAGATATGGTTATTTTCTTATCTTTTGTGTAGCTCTTCTCGATGAGCTTTATGGATTCTTGTGAGAGGTTTTTATCGTATAAAAAGTTTGAGCGCACAAGCAGCGTGACTTTGCGCACATCCTCCATTTTGTCCAGCCGCTCCAAAAGTTCCAGTGCGATTGGTCCTGCCCCGACGACAACGACCTCTCTGTCTTTTATGCCCTCTTTGATAGCTTTGGCATCCTCCGCACTTCTAAAAACAGCAGCATTTTTGATTTGGCTTATGTCAAATGGGGTGTTTGGCAGAGAGCCAGTTGCGATGACGAGTTTGTCATAATGAAACATCGCATCTTTGGAAAAAACTCTCTTTTTTACTTTATCTATTTTTATGATTTTTTGGTTGAGCTCCAAATGTACTCTTGGGTCAAGCAGAAGCGATATTTTTTGCAGTGTTGCGCTCTCGTCGACTAGAGAGCAGAGGTGGATTCTATCGTAAGGCGGGTATAACTCATCACTTAGCATCACAACATCAAGCGATGCATCGATTTTTTTTGCTCTATTTGCAAAATGCACCGCGGCGATACCGCCGCCAATTATTAAGAGTCTCATAACGATACCTCTTTTTTAGAGCATTATAGTTTAAAAATGGGAAAGAAAAAAGGGCAAAAAGCCCTTTTTTATATATTTGTAGCAGTCTCTTTTTTATAAGAACTTTTTTCGATAAGTCTTAAAACAATAGCCGAGAGGTAAGGCACACTTTGGATAAGAATAGTTGCAGAGAAGACATAAATCTCTACGATATCCTGATGATTTGTCATAATAAGTGCGATAAACGAACCTATAAGCAGTGTTGCTAAAATTATCTCATTCTTCACAGGGCTGCTTACGCTTTTTTTACTGTTGCCGCCTTTTTCTGTTCTCTTAAATGGCAGACGGTCTTTGACAAACCCATCATATACTGCTTTAAAGATGATAAGCTGCAAGCTCATAGCCGCAATAGCACCCAGTGTTGAGTGGAAAAGTTTTGCTCCAACCCTTGTTTTATAGAGTATAAACGAGTGGATTACATTTACCAAAAAAGCTGTCAAAATCGGCACGGTAAGTGCGATTGTCGGGATAGTTACTCCCACAAAGATGATAACTGGAACCCAAAGGATGTTGAGCACTGCCATCACTGGTCCAAGTGCGTCAGAAAGCCAGAAAAACCAACCCGTTACAAAGTGATGTTTTTGCGCACGAGTAAGTGTTTTGGATGATGGTTTAAAGTGCTGCCAATGCTTTTTGAGAATCTGCACCGCACCGTATGCCCAGCGATGACGCTGATTTTTAAAGGCTTCGATAGTATCTGGCAGTAGTCCATGCCCATAACGGCGATTTGTATAGTGCCCAATGTACCCCGCTTCAAAAAGTCTAAGCCCTAGTTCGCTGTCTTCAACGATGGTATCAGTATTCCACTGCCCAACTTCATCAAACGCACTTTTACGTACCATAAGCATCGTTCCATGCGCCACGATAGCATTCTCTTCATTGCGCTCAACCATGCCGATGTCAAAAAAGCCCGCATACTCAGCGTTCATAGCTGTTTTTATAAGCGAATCATTCCCATCTCTATGGTCTTGAGGTGCTTGAACCAACGCAACTTTTGCATCATCAAAAATCGGCACTAACTCAACAAGCCAATTTGGACTGATAACATAATCAGCATCGATTACAGCGAGTATCTCGCACTCTGGATTTGTAAACTCTAACGCTTTGTTGAGCGCTCCTGCTTTAAATCCTGTGCACTGAATGTCAAGATAGACAAATCTCTCACCTAGCTCTTCACACAACGCTTTAATAGGCGCTTTATAGAACTCTTCAGGAGTGTTGTTGATGATGACCAGAACCTCATAGTTCGTATATTTCAACTTTGAGAGCGCAACAAGCGTCTCTTCTAAAACAAAAGGTTGTTCCTTATATGCTGGAACATGGATACTCACAAAAGGAACTCTATCTGACTTCAAATCAAGCGGGATAAGTCTCTCAGGTGGTCTTCCTATGGTACATTTGAAAAGCTCATTTGCTTTTGCAAGGGTTATGAGCGTGAGCGGTATCATCAAGATTGAGCCCATCCCCCACATAATCCACATACCAAAATTCATATAGTGGATAAACGGATAGACCGCCGCCATAACGATACCAAAAGAGATACCCTGCGCCGCAAGACCGTAAGTGATGGCATGCAAGAAGTTGATATTTTGATTTCTTAGTCCAAAGAATGTCAAAATAGCCCCGATGATAGCAGCTGAAACCATCTGCATAAACCAGAACGGTTCTACAAGTACGACACCCTGCATCTCAAACTTAAGATTGCGATGTGCATCAAAAATACCCCAATACTGCCCAACGCTTCCCTCGTCCACACCTTTCCATGGCTGGTCAAAAGCTTCCATAAGGTTATAGCTAAAGCCATTCTCTTTTGCCATTCCCAAAAATCTTCTAATTATCATCGCCTGATTTTGCGGACTTGCCACTGCACCTTGGTTGTTGTACCCTTGGCTTGGCCATCCAAACTCCCCTACTATGATAGGTTTTGTTTTATGCACATCTCGTATTTTTTGGTAAATCTCATTGAAAAATGCTTCAAAATTCTCCGCTTTTATCTTCTCCCAGTATGGAAGAATATGGATATTTATCATGTCAACTTCATTTGCCAAATCAGGGTAGAGAAGCCACATATTCCAAATCTCAGCCGTAGTAACCGCTACAGTATGTTCTTTGTTTTTTGCAAGTTCTGCTCGAAGCTCTTTCTCTTTTGCATCTCTTTTGCGCTTGTTTTTTATCTTTGTAAGTTCATCTTTGATAGCTTGTTCTTTAAGCTCTTTTCTTGTCTTGAAGATAGCATTAACATGCGCTTTAAAATCTCTGATATGCACAACCAGTTCATCAGGTTTGAGGTCATCACGAAGAAGAACCTCGTTTCCAACGATTACGGATGCCAAGTTGTCATAATAATCAGTAATAAGAGTTTTAGCCAAAGCTATCTCTTTTTCGTTATCTTCAACAACTCCAGAGAGCCAAAGTCCCATATGAGCTTTCATGCCAAGCTGTTTTACTAAAGGCAGAACTTTTTGAGAATCCTCCGCGGAGTAGAAACGTACAGTGTTAGTGAACTTTTTTAAGAGTTTTAGGTCTCTGAGAACCTCTTCATCACTAAGCATCTCTTTTTCGTTCTTCTTTGTATAAGGCGCATAAGAGAGTGATTCGATGATGTTA
>CAXNED010000006.1:0-16144 GCA_964201385.1 Sulfurimonadaceae bacterium
TTTTTACTTCACCTTTTTTAAGCACTTGTCTCCTTTCAATTTTTTAAAAGGAGACTTTAACAAAATTAATTTGTTTCTTTAAGCTTCTGGTTGTAAAAACTACTTTTTAAGCAGCTTTCATACTGCCTATTTTAACTCCGCCGTTGACAGCTATTTGATGAAGCGGGAAAACTCTACGACAAAATGGTCGGTTTTGCCGAAAATTTCAATAAAGTCGGCAATCAAATAAAAACGCTCTCAAGCACTTATGAAACTACTCATAAACAACTGAGCGAGGGAAGCGGAAATATACTCGGACGCGTTGAAAATTTAAAAAGATTAGGTGCAAAAGCATCTAAAACTCTCAAAGATTCTAAAATAGAATTTCAAGATTTTGATGATAGCAATGCAGAGGTCATTATAGTTGATGATGAAGAGTTGCTTTTAGAATTGGCGTGAGTAAACGGATATTTACAACCCCTCAAGTAAAAGATACCAGAGCCTATCTATCTCCTCATCATTTAAAAAAAGTGTCGTTTTATTTTTATACAGCTCAACAATTGCACCCTTTTTTATGCTAAAAGTGTGCGTACACTCTTTATGAGTAGGCAAAAAAGCACGAAGAAGCGAAATATCGTCTTCTACAATAGAGTCCGAACATAAAAAACACTCAAATTCAGTGTGTAATCTGCCCTCATGTTCCAATAGCTTTATGTATGACTCTATTGCAACTCTCTTTGGATTTTGCTTATTCCAATTTTGCGAGGCGTTTTCTAAAAGGTCGAAGTAAAAAGCATCAAGCGTATCGGCATCTTTTAGGTGTTTGTAAAAGAGAATGCAAAAATCCTGCCAAAGACGTAAATGTTTATAGTCGCCAAGCCATTTGTATCCTATATGGATGACATCTTTCATCCTTGAAATTGTTGTTTTGGAAGAGCTCTCTTTTTCGTAGTCGATTTTAAATCCAAGATTGATAACTCCATGGCGTGCACCATAGAATCTATAAAGAGTATCTAAGTTTTCTCTTGATATTATTGTGACAATAAGATCTTCATCTTTGACCCTGTTGATATTTACTATAAAACCCTGCATTACCCGCTTCTTTTATACACACTGTTTCTATTTTTACTAAGAAATTATAGCTGTATTATAAATTTTTAAACCTTTGAAATGTATAATGCAACGCTTAATCTTTAAATAGAGCAAGTTAGTTTAAAAATAGATTAAATTTGTAAAAAAATTACAAAAATTTGTAAATTTAGGAGTTAGTATGGTTGAATATCACGATTTGTTAAGATCATTCAAAGATAATTGCGGTTTTGGTCTTATTGCAAATATTAAAAACAGAGCATCACATAAAGTTCTCAATGACGCTGTAACCGCATTGGAGAGAATGATGCACAGAGGTGCAGTAGCAGCAGATGGAAAAACTGGTGATGGAAGCGGTTTGCTTCTCTCTATGCCTGAAGAGTTTTTACGCAAAGAGGCTTCAAAGAGCGGTATTGAGCTTCCTACGCAGTTTGCTGTTGCTTGTGTATTTACAAAAGATAAAAATCACCTCGCAACCATAGAAGAAGTTTGTACTAAAAATGACTTAAAAGTCGTCTTAAAAAGAGATGTTCCTGTTGATGTCAAAGCACTTGGCGAACAGGCTTTAGCGTCACTTCCTAGTATTGTACAACTCTTCATTACTCCAAACTCTATCATGGCTACTAACAGATTTGAAGCGCTGCTTTACCTTTCACGCAAAGAGAGTGAGCATAAACTAGTCGAGGAGAGAGACTTTTACATCGCTTCGATGAGCTCAAAAGTCCTCTCCTATAAAGGTCTTGTGATGCCTACGCATATCCAAGAGTTTTATAAAGATTTACAAGATGAGAGTTTTAAAATCTCATTTTCACTCTTCCACCAAAGATTTTCAACAAACACGCTTCCAGAATGGAGACTTGCGCAACCTTTCCGTGCAGTTGCACACAACGGCGAAATCAACTCTGTTGAGGGAAATCGCTTTAATGTTGAGATAAAATCAGAGTCTATCAAGAGTGAAGTCTTTACAGATGAGGAGATTAAAAGAATCCTTCCTATCTTGCAGTTAAGATCTTCAGACAGTGCTTCAGCGGACAACTTTTTTGAGTTTTTACTTGTCAATGGGATGGATTTTTTCAAAGCAGTTCGTGCAGTTATCCCTGCCGCATGGCAAAATGCTCCGCATATGGATCCAGAACTTAGAGCATTTTATGAGTTTCACTCAACAGTTTTTGAAGCATGGGATGGTCCTGCGGCGTTTTCTGTGACAGACGGACGCTATGTGGGATGTGTGCTTGACAGAAATGGTCTTCGCCCTTCAAAATATATCATCACAAAAGATGACACGCTTCTTATCGCAAGTGAGTACGGCGTTGTAGATATTCCTGAAGAGAACATCAAAGAGAGAGGACGCTTGCAATCAGGAGAGATGATTGGACTTGACCTTAAATTTGGAAAAATTTTCAAAAATAGTGAAATCAACGACTATCTAAAAAGCTCAAATCCATACATGAAGTGGCTCAACGAACATATGATTTACCTGCAAGAGCATGTCGTAGATCAGTACATGTCTGCGCCACAATATGAGAAAAAAGAGCTCATCGCAAGACAGAGATACTTCAACATCACGCATGAAGTTGTTGAGCAAGTTATCGAGCCTATGATGCTTGAGGGCAAAGAGGCTGTAGGTTCTATGGGAGATGACACGCCGCTTGCATGTTTCTCTCAAAAGCAAAGAGCATTTACGGATTTTTTCAAACAGAAGTTTGCGCAAGTAACTAACCCTCCGATTGACCCAATCAGAGAAAAAGTGGTTATGAGCTTAAATACTGGCTTTGGAGAAGTCCATAACATCCTTGATGAAGTTCCTTTTCACGCACACCGTTTAAAGTCTGTTTCCCCGATTATTACGAGTGAAAAACTCTCCATTTTAAAATCATTTGGCGATAAAAAATCACCAAGTTATCAAGATTTTTATCGTAACAAAACATTCTCAACAGCGTACGAGAAAGATTTGAAAAAATCACTTGATGCTTTAGTAGAAACTATTGTTGCTTCGGTAAAAAATGAGGGAACACGTATCATCATCCTTGATGATTATGAGTTTAGCAAGACAAAGAGAATTATCCCGATGGCGATGGTTATCGGGCGTTTAAATATCGCTCTTTTAAAAGCCAAAGTACGCCATTTGGCATCAATGGTGGCTGTAACGGGAGAAGTGTCTGATCCACACAGTGCCGCAGTGCTTATAGGATACGGTGCAAATGCAATCCATCCTAAACTCTTAGCAGAGAGCGTAATTGACCACGCAAACAGATCTAATGCTGTATCAATTGACTGCAATGCAGCACTTAAAGCGGTACATAGCTCCCTTAATGCTGGTATTTTGAAGATAATGTCAAAAATGGGAATCGCAACGATTGCGTCTTACAGAAATGCAGGTCTTTTTGACATCATGGGTCTTAACCGTGAGATAGTAAGTGAGTGTTTTGCGACTTCACACTCTGCACTAAGCGGATTAAACTATGAAGATATCGATGCAAGACTTGCAAAGTATCATGCAGAAGCGTTTGAAGATAACGGTTTTAACAAGATTTTCCCTCTTAACATCGGTGGATACTATAAGTTTTATACAGGGCAAGAACATCACGACTTTGGTCCTGCTGTTATTCACGCTATCCATGCAGTGGCAGAGAGTGGAACGAAAAAAGATTATGAAAAACTAAGAGATTTAGTCAACAAAAGAGGTCTCAAATTTATCCGTGATTTCTTTGAGATAAAATCAGATAGAAAAGCCATAGATATCTCAGAAGTTGAGCCAAAAGAGGCGATTTTCAAGAGATTTGCATCCGCTGCTATGAGTCTTGGTTCTATTAGCCCAGAGGCGCATGAGACCATAGCTATGGCAATGAACCAGATAGGCGCACAATCAAACTCAGGAGAGGGTGGAGAGGATAGTGAGCGTTTTGGAACCAATAGAAACTCTAAGATTAAGCAGGTTGCATCGGGAAGATTTGGTGTTACGGCAGCGTACCTCAGAAGTGCCGAAGAGATTCAGATAAAAGTAGCTCAAGGTGCAAAACCAGGAGAGGGCGGGCAGCTTCCAGGGCATAAAGTTTCCCCTCTTATCGGAAAATTGCGTCATACAGTCCCAGGTGTAACACTTATTTCGCCTCCGCCACATCATGATATCTACTCGATTGAAGATTTGGCACAGTTGATTTTTGACGTAAAACAGGTCAATCCAAAAGCAAAAGTAGCAGTAAAGCTGGTCTCAACTTTGGGAGTAGGGACGATTGCGGCGGGTGTTGCAAAAGCGTACGCTGACAAGATTATCATCTCTGGCGGAGACGGCGGAACAGGTGCTGCACCACTCACTTCTATCAAGTTTGCTGGAAATCCGTGGGAACTGGGCTTAAGTGAAGCACATAACGCACTCAAAGCAAACAACCTAAGAGGTTTAGTGGAAGTGCAAGCAGACGGCGGACTAAAAACAGGTCTTGATGTCGTAAAAGCAGCACTTTTGGGAGCAGAGAGTTACGCATTTGGTACGGGAGTTTTGACAATCGTTGGCTGTAAGATGCTTCGTATCTGCCATGTCAACAAATGCTCTGTCGGTATCGCAACACAAAATGAGATGCTTCGTCAAGAGTTTTTCAAAGGGCATGTGCATCAGCTTGTGAACTACTTCACACTTTTAGCAGAAGATGTCCGCTCTATCATGGCAGAGCTTGGTTTTAGAACAATGGAAGAGATGATTGGAAGAAACGATATCTTAAAAGTTGTAGATGACGCATTTGCGCAAAAATTTGATTTTAGCGCACTTCTACATCAAGAAAAAGGTGTCAATACATGTCAAGAGCCACGTAACGCTCCTTTTGATGACAACAGTTTTGAAAAAGATGTTTTAAAAGAGGCGATGAACTCTATCAAGCATCCAAAAAATCCTGTACGCATTACTCGTGAAATTACAAATGTCAACAGAAGTTTTGGAGCGCTTATCAGCGGTGAGATAGCGCAGTACTACGGAGACAAGGGTCTTGCAAGCGATACCATACGCATCAACCTCACAGGAATCTCAGGACAAGCACTCGGTGCATTTTTAGTTCCAGGGGTATCTATCTATCTTGATGGTGTGGCAAATGACTACATCGGTAAAGGGATGCACGGCGGTAAGATAATCATCAAATCAGTCAATGACGGTGAAAAATTTGCCGCAGGCGGAAACACATGTCTTTATGGTGCAACAGGCGGGAAACTCTATATCGCAGGAAGTGTAGGCGAGAGATTTGGAGTGCGTAACTCTGGAGCACTTGCAGTGGTTGAGGGAACAGGTGACAATGCGTGTGAGTATATGACAGGCGGTATTGTGCTCATTCTGGGACGTACAGGTATCAACTTTGGTGCTGGTATGACAGGTGGAATCAGTTTTGTTTATGATGCAGACCATACGTTTATTGAAAATGTCAACCGTGAGCTTGTTGAGCCTGTTCGTATCGATACAGATGATAGCGATGAGGCAAGACACTATTTGAAAAAACTTCTCAAAGATTATCTTGCAGAGACAGGAAGCAAAAAAGCAAAAGAGTTGCTTGAGAACTTTAGAGTAGAGGTGCGAAATTTCTGGCTTGTGAAGCCTAAAAACCTAACAAAACTACCTATGAACTTAGAGATCGGAGATTAATCATGAGAGAATATTTAACAATTGATAGAGTAGAAGCGAGAAAAAGATTAGTCGTTGAGAGAACAAAAGATTTTGGCGAGATTTATGAAGTTTTTGACCGTAACGAAGCTGCAACTCAAAGTGAGCGATGTATCCAATGTGGAGACCCATTTTGTCTCAACAAATGCCCACTGCACAACTATGTACCACAATGGCTCAAAGCTGTAAGTGAGAAAGATTTGGAGTTTGCATTTAAACTCTCAAATGAGCCATCACCGTTTCCAGAAGTTATGGGAAGAGTTTGCCCGCATGACAGACTTTGTGAGGGTGACTGCACACTCAATGACGGGCACGGTGCTATAACCATAGGTTCTGTTGAGACATACATAACAGAAGAGGGCTTTAAAGCAGGTTACAAACCAGAATTCCCAGGTATTACTACAGATAAAAGAGTAGCAATCATAGGAAGCGGTCCAGCAGGACTCTCTGCTGCTACGTACCTTTTGCGTTCAGGAATCGCTGTGACGATGTATGAGAGAAGCGACAGAGCGGGCGGGCTTTTAACTTACGGTATCCCAAACTTTAAACTTGATAAAAAAATAGTCGAGCGCCGCGTGAAGTACCTTTTAGAAGCAGGTATGGAGCTTGTACTCAACTGTGAAGTGGGCAAAGATATCACATTTGAAGAGATTGCAGCTAAGCATGATGCAATGTTTATCGGTGTCGGTGCGACTAAGGCAAAAAAAGCTTCTATCAACGGTGAACAAGCGTCAAATGTCTATAAAGCGATGGATTATCTCACGGCTATTCAGAGAAAAAACTTTAAACTCTCGTATGATAAAAAGTTTGACTTTAAAGATAAAAACATAGTAGTCATCGGTGGTGGAGATACTGCAATGGACTGCTTAAGAACGGCTAAGCGAGAGGGCGCAAAGAGTGTTATGTGTCTCTATCGCCGTGATGCGTACAATATGCCAGGAAGCCAAAAAGAGTATAAAAACGCGATGGAAGAGGGTGTTGACTTTACATTTTTTGCCGCACCAAAAGAGATTATCTTAAACGACAAAGGCAATGCGATTGCTGTTGAAGTTATAAAGACAACTCTTGGTGTAAAAGATGAGAGCGGACGCCAAAAGATGGAAGAGGTCAAGGGAAGCGAATACAGAGTGAGTGCAGATATCGTCATCATGTCACTTGGTTTTGATCCTGAAGTTCCATCATTTTTAGCAGAAAATGGCATAGGCACAAACAAATGGGGCGGCATCATCGTCAATGAAGAGACGCATGAGACAACGACCGCAGGCATCTACGCAGGCGGAGACTGCTACAGAGGCGCCGATTTGGTCGTAACAGCAGCGTATGATGGTCGTGAGGCTGCAAGAAGTATCGTGAAAAAACTGCTTTCATAAACTCCATATTTTCCATATGCAGCTTTTGTATATGGAAAACCTCTCTCCTCCACTCTCTAAATCAAGTAGAATTTTGCTATAATTCCAGCCACTATTATGTAAAAGGATATTTTTTGAACCTCTTAAGCATTTTTTCCAGAAACAAAAATATAAAAGAACCCGTAAAAAGCGAGGCACCAGCGCACTGGGTAAAGTGTAAATCATGTGAATCTTTGATGTACTACAAAGAAGTTGAAAACCAAAAGCATGTCTGTCCAAAGTGTGGTTATCATATCCGCATAGGTGTCAAAGAGAGAATAGAGCTTTTAGCTGATGAGGGTACTTTTGTAGAGCATGATGTAAACTTAAAGCCAGTTGACCCACTCAATTTTACCGACAAGATATCTTACAAAAAGAGACTTGAAGAGGCGCAAGCAAAAACTGGCAAAAACTCCTCTGTTGTAAGCGGTGAGTGTCAAATGAACGGAGTAAGTGCTCAAATCGTTATTTTCGACTTTGCTTTCATGGGTGGTTCTTTGGGTTCTGTTGAGGGAGAGAAGATTGTACGAGCGGTTGAGCGTGCTATAGAGAAGAAGCAGGGACTTATTATTTTAAGTGCCAGCGGAGGTGCTAGAATGCAGGAGAGTACTTTTTCACTTATGCAGATGAGCAAAACCTCGGCAGCTTTGGCAAAGTTGGCAAAACACAATCTTCTTTATATCTCAGTGTTAACAGACCCTACAATGGGTGGGGTAAGTGCCTCTTTTGCAACACTTGGCGATATCATCATCGCTGAACCTGGTGCGCTTGTAGGCTTTGCAGGGCAGAGGGTTATCGAGCAGACTATCGGCTCCGCTCTTCCTGATGGTTTTCAGCGTGCAGAATTTTTACTTGAAAAAGGCTCTATCGATATGATTGTCAATAGAGGCGATCTTAAAAAAACACTCTCAGACCTTCTAACACTCCTTAAAGTTGCATAATGCGGCTTTATGCGCTTTGCGACCAAGAGCTTTTAGATAAAAAAGCTCTTCTGCTTGAAGATTTTATCGAAATTGCCAAGCAAAAAAATGCAGAGATTCTTCAGTACCGCAACAAAAACGCAGATATCGCTTTTATCAAACAACAACTTATCAAGATTCGAAAACTATACGATGGTTTTTTAGTGGTAAATGATGCGTATGAACTTATAGAGTTTTGCGATGGCGTCCATGTGGGGCAAGAAGATTTAAGAATTATCGACAAAGATATCTTTACAGCCGTGAAAATCCTTAGAGAAGTTGTTGGCAAAGATAAAATCATCGGAATATCAACACACAACGAAGAAGAGGTTTTAGAAGCAAACAAGATGGATTTAAACTACATCGGTTTAGGTGCCTATCGAGATACCACAACAAAAAGCGATGTAAGTACAGTGCTTGGTGATAAACTCGACAAAATTGCTTCTCTCTCTAAACATTATGTCGCTGCCATAGGTGGAGTGCAAGAGAGTGACACCTTTGCACATGTTACGTATCATGTGATGGGAAGCGGGTTGATTCGGTGACTATTGAGATTCTCTCCATTGCAAAAAAAGAGCACTCTACATACGACCCTCTCTATAAAGAGCTTACAAAGATGATTTCTCGCTTTGCAAAAGTGGAAGATATTGAACTTTTTAACAAAGATGTAACCAAAGCACACACCATCTCACCAGATGCCTCCAGAGCGGTCTATTCCAAACTCTTTGAACCTCATGTAGCGAAAAGTTTTAACGTTATATTGCATCCAGATGGAAAATTAATCGATAGTTATGAATTTAGTAAGCTATTAGATGGTAAAATTGCGATTAAATTTTTCATAGGCGGTGCTTATGGTTTTGAAGAAAACTTCTTAAAAAAGGGTGATTCTGTTATAAGTTTAGGAAATATCACTATGAGTCATAAAATTGCCAAAGCGGTTTTGCTTGAGCAGATTTATAGGGGATTTTCGCTGCTAAGCAACCACCCATATCACAAATAGACAAGGAAAATAAGTGCAAGAGAGTGAATTAAAGTATTTCAAAGAGATTCTTGAGGGAAGAAAAGAACAAATTCTCAAAAATATCAAAGGCGTGAATGAAGAGTTGAATCAACTGAGTACTTTAGAGCTTAATGATGAGGGCGATCACGCATCGGTAGATAACTCTTCTATGGTTGAGAGCGCAATAGTGCAGCAGCAAGAACAAGAGTTGCGAGAGATTAACGTGGTGCTTGGAAAAATTGCAATCGGTGATTATGGCATATGTGAAATGTGTGAAGACCCGATAGGTTTTCAAAGACTAAAAGTGAAGCCTCACGCCATATACTGCATAGATTGTAGAGAAATAGTAGAAAAATCTAAATAAAGGAAAGCAAGTTATGCATTTAAAAAAATATACGATAGCGTCATTACTGTTAATCGTTCTCATTGGGTGGTATGTTTATGCTTTTGTTACGCAAGAGAGCATGAGCATTGATATTTTTGGTTTGGTATTGCCACCATTATCTATCGCTGTTTTAGTTGTTTTGCCAATGGTGCTTTTGTATGTTGCGAGCATGCTTCATATCTCTTTTTATGCATTAATGGGTGTTTTGAAACTTCGCAAGTATGAGAAAGACCATGAAAAAATGGTAGACTCTATCATAGATGCGTATCTTGGAAAAGAGAATCGTTCCCACTCTTTTAAAACACAAAAATACAAGTTATTAGGTTCTTTAGTTGATAACGCAACTATTTTTCCAACGGCAGAATTTCATGCTGAAGTTGACAATAAAAAGATAAATGATGTATTAAATGTTATCAACAGTATCAGAAATGGTGAAGTTGCTGACTTGAGAAAATATTCTCTTGCATCTTCCAATGCTATCGTGATTCAAAATGAGAGAAACAGATATAAAAAGGGTGTTTTGAGTGCGGAAGATATCCTCAGTTCTCCAAACAGATATGATGCAAGTTTATGCAAAGAAGTTTATGTGGACTTTGTTAAAAAAGCGCCATTACACGCCATAGAAAAATATAAAAATGCACTTACAAAAGAGGCGCTTTTTGTGATACTCTCCAGAATAAATGCAAATAGTGATACGCTTGTTGTCTCCAACGAACTACTTATCTCTCTCTTTAAAGCGATGAACCTTGCTGCAAATGAGTATATTGATGCATCTAAAAAGTTATCAAAAGCGATGCTTCCAGAACAGAGAATAAAACTCTTTGAATTGCTTAGTAATGAAGATGAATCGGCAATGGAAGCTTACCTTTTCACTCTTTTTGATTTGGAGATGTTAACAGCCGCAAAAGAGGTTCTTGATGCTTCTTCTTCTGATGAGTTTGTACGCTTTAAAGCGTATAGCTCACTTAGAGCGAGTGGCAAACATTTTGATATCAACCTTTTTATATAGTATCAGATGAGTAAAACAAAACTCTCTTTTGATGCCCCCATCTATGTATTAGCCCCCTTGGCGGGTTATACAGATTTGCCATTTCGAAGTGTAGTTAAAAAATTTGGAGCAGATTTAACCGTAAGTGAGATGCTTAGCTCCAATGCCTTAGTTCATGGCTCTTCAAAAACCCTCTCCATGATAGAAAAAAGCCCAAACGAAAACCCTTACTCTGTACAGCTTGCTGGCGCGGAAGTGGATGTTATCAAGCATGCAGTTGAAATTCTTAACGAGCAAGAGGGCATAGACGTGATTGACCTCAATTGCGGCTGTCCTGTACCAAAGATAGTGGGACATGGAAGCGGGAGTTCGCTTCTTTTAAATCTGCCTCTTATGGGAAATATCATTCGTACTATGAAAGATACATCCAACAAAGAGTTCACAAGTGTTAAAATCAGACTGGGATTTGAAAAAAAGAACCATATCGAGATTGCTAAAGTGGTTGAAGATAGTGGTGCAGATTTTTTGGCGGTTCACGGGAGAACTCGTGCGGGAAAATTTAAATCGGCGGTTGATTATGACGCTATCAAAGAGATTAAAGCAGCTGTGAAAATTCCAGTGATTGCCAATGGAGATATAGACTCTTATGAGAAAGCAAAATGGGTTTTAGAGCATACAGGTGCAGATGGTGTAATGATAGGAAGAGGGGCTGTTGGCGCACCTTGGATTTTTCATCAACTCAAATCAGGCACAAAAGAAATTGACAAAAATATCAAGCATGCTATAATCCTAGAACATTTTGATAAGATGATTGAATTTTACGGTCCTTATGGGGTTGTAATGTTTCGAAAGCATCTGCATACTTACTCTAAGGGGTATCGCGGTGCTTCAGTACTGCGCGTGAGCATTAACCGCATCGTTGACCCTCATGAGTGCCGCGTTTTGATAGATGATTTTTTTAGCAATTGTGAGACAGTTTATTGAAGATAAGTAAATCAATTAAGACATTAGATGAGAGTGATATAGGAGACAATCTACTTCATTATGATTATAATGTAAACTATTTGCTCTCTTTGATGAAAAAGGGCGTAAGTGATGATGACCAACATTTTTTAAGCTCTTATCGCTCTTTTGAGGGAGAGGTTTTTGAAAATTTTGTTTATGAAAAACTTCTTATGTATGCGGCAAACAATGAAAACATTGAAAAATTTGTTCTTAAGGGGTTTCATCAAGATAAGATAAAATCTCATGCAAATACCCTCTCTATCAGTGAAAAACAGCAGATAGTTTACAGAACTAAGAGTAGAGAGATTAGCGAATTTGACGCGATGTTTATCACTAAGGATAATGAGCTCTATTTTGTTGAGATGACACTTGTCAAATCAGTGCTCAAGCTTAGAAAAAGACTCCGAAAGAAAAAGGCACTTTTGGAGATTATCTTTCCAAATTATGAGATTAAAGCGCTTATCATACTCAACGAAGGTGCGACTGGTGTAAGACAACTCCCCTCATACTGTAGTGTTTGGCTCACAAACGAGTTTTCAGCTAAAGGCGTTTTAGAGCATATCGTTGCTACCGATGCAAAAAAACTCCTACCAAAGAAGAGAGTTACATCCCAAAAGATGATTGAGGCGCACACGCTAAAACTTCACCCTTTTCGATATTACAACACTATTTCATGGATTACAAAAATGCTCAGAAGCCATAAAAAATATGTGCTTGATATCAATTTTTTAATGAGCCAAAAAGTTCAAAGATACCATGATTTGTACAATAAGTTTTATGTTGGTTATATTTTAGCCTCTGAAATGCGAGAAGAGTTAAGCCTTGATAAGAGCATCAAAGATGATCATAAAGTGATTGTAGCACTAGAGAAAAAGCACTCTGATGAAATTGTAGTTACCTACTATGTGCAACAGACACGCAAGATTTTATTTCTCTATTCGTATGATGAGAGTGGCAAGATTGTTAAAGAGAAGAAAGATCCTTATGGCATAACGGTAACAGAGGTGTATCATGTTAACAAAATGATGGATGAGCACTACTTCTTAAACCGCGCTCACATTGAGACGATTAAAAAGCTTTTGGAAGAGAAGACGAACCCTCAAGACTAAATGGCACATCTAAACTTCATAAGAGATAGAAGCGGCTTTTTCTTTATAGATTCTGAGTGACTCTTGGTGTTTGTCGTCGTTATTTAAAAAGTTTTCAAGCTCTTTATGTCTGTTTTGCAAAATAGAGTTAAAATCATCCTCTGTAACAGGTTTGTCTCCGCTAAATTTATCGAGTAAAATATTGCTTTTCCCCATTAAAACAAGATAGCTCTGTTCGCCAAAATCAAGCATAACAACACTATTGTCGCCATTGAGAGATTTTTGAAATCTAATGGTCACGTTTTGTGCAAATGTGGTGTTTGGTGAAGATGGAGCTTCTTTTTTCTCATCTGCATCATTCTCCTTAAAGAGCCAAGAAGATTGTGCCTGTTTTGTTTGAGGTTGCGAAACTCTTTTTTTGATATAAAAAAGGATAGCAATTCCTACAATGAGGATAGTAAGAACAAGATAGTAGCTCCCAGAGAGATCATCGCTCTTTTTTGTTGGAAGAGGTGCGAGTTCATCAGCGGAGACATCTTTTGACTCACTGCCGCTTTGCATTGCCACTGCTGGAGTCGCAAAACGGAGTCTTAGCCCATAAGCATCAGATGTTTTAGAAGCTTGCAAAACCACATTTGGCGGAATCTCTGCAACGATTTGTGTATGGTCATTCATCGGTGTGATGGCGATGGAGCGAATAAACTTTGAAGAGAGCTGTTTTACTTTTGAAGATTCAATAAGAGCATTTTCAAGTTTAATAGTGAGAATAGAGTTGGTTGTGTTTTGTTTAATAACTCCATTATAGGGAGTGTCAAATGTAATCATTACATCTACTCTGTCTGTTCTGTCGTAGATGTTATAGCTGAGTATCTTTGCAGCATGCAATAAAAACGGAATGGCTAAAAGAAGTAAAAATTTTATCATGGTTTCTCTTTTGAGAGGTGGTATAAAACAGCGCTGGAGTCTAAAACTTCATTGATGCGGATAGCAAGATTTTTTTCATAGACCATAACCTCACCTCTGCCTAAAATACGCCCATTGACGTAAGATTCAACACTCTCTCCTGCAGGTTTTTTAAGGTCGATGATAGAACCTTTTTTGAGCTGTAGTATCTCACTTAAAGTCAACTCAGTTTCACCCAAATCGGATGTAAACTCAACTTCCATATCAAGCAACCCTGAGTAATCCATCCATGAAAGTTCTGTTTCTGGGTCAAAAGATTCCTCTTTGGCTCCGTAAGTATGTCTCTTCTTTTTCAATTATATTTCCTTGATAGCAAGAATCATTGCATCATTTTGAACTTTGAGAATTTTTGCTTTATCGTACGCCATGTCAAATATGCCTATCTTTTCAAAGTTCGGTGTACATAGAGTAAAGGTATGTTGGGACTCTCTTTGTGCAAGGACTTTTGCACTGCCTACAATCAAGTTGGCAGTCTCAAGCACCATATCCACAAGCGTCTCTTCATCGCTCTCTTCCTCTTCTAAAAGAGCAGTGGCAACCCTTTGTGCAAAATCAAGCGTTGCCCCGATATAAACCCTCTGTTTTTTCCCGTCAAGCAACTCTATGTCGATAGAAGCAATAACTGTTCTCATTTCGCTGACATCATCAACTATTTCGCACGGAACTCTTATTTGATGAATACAAAAATTTTCTGAAGCTTCTATAATTATATTTAACATTCTCTAGCCCTTGTTTAGGGGATTATACTTGATTGAATCTCAAAGTAAAATTAAACTCTCTTATACCATGGCATTGTGGCAGAATTGATTTTGGATAAGATGCTATAATTGCGGCAAAAAGTTTTAAAAATGATAGAATTGCTTCTTTTAGGCGTTGGTGTTGGAACTCTTTCTGGGTTCTTTGGAATTGGCGGGGGAACCATCCTTGTGCCTCTTCTTTTATTACTTGGGCATCAAATCAAAGATGCCATCGGAATTTCCATTGTACAGATGGTTTTTAGCTCTATCTATGGGAGTTACTTAAACAACAAAAAGAAAACCCTTGATATTCCTTTGGTACTTACCATCGGGATAGGCGGTTTTTGTGGTGCGATGCTTAGTGGTTTTATCGCCTCAAGTGTGGATGACAAAGTGCTTGAGATTATCTTTTTATCTTTCGCACTCTTCGCACTCATACGACTCTTTTTCAAAACTACGGTTGGAAAAGCGCAAAGAAGTGTGCATAAAGGGATTCTTTTTGTCATCGGTTTGGTTTTAGGAACGCTGAGCATGCTTATAGGCGTTGGAGGAAGCATCCTTCTTGTGCCGATTTTGGTAACTTTTTTGCATGTGGATTTGAAAAAAGCTATCTCGGCAGGGCTCTTTTTTGTTATTTTTTCATCTGTGGCAGGTTTGATATCGCATTCGCTTAGCAGAGAGATAGATTTTATGAGTGGAGCTATTATCGGGGTTGCCTCTTTCGTGGGTGTTACCATAGGAATACATCTCAAAGATAGAGTGGATGTGGTACTGCAAAAAAAACTTTTAGTGATTTTTTATCTTTTAGTTGTGCTCTATTTGGCACAAAGAGTATTTTTATAAAATGGGGCAAAAATGAAAAATAGAGATGTAATCAAAATAACGGGTGCACGAGAAAATAACTTAAAAAATATATCATTAGAGATACCCAAAAATCAGCTTGTTGTCTTTACTGGACTGAGCGGAAGCGGCAAATCTACGCTTGCTTTTGACACGCTCTATGCGGAGGGGCAGAGACGCTATATGGAGTCGCTCTCTTCGTACGCAAGACAGTTCCTTGACCGTGTGGGCAAGCCTGATGTGGACAAGATAGAGGGGCTTACGCCTGCTATCGCGATTGACCAAAAAACAACCTCTAAAAATCCACGCTCAACCGTTGGAACTATCACAGAGATTTATGACTACCTAAGACTTCTTTATGCACGCATCGGGGTGCAACACTGCCATAAATGTAGCAAAGAGATATCGCAGATGAGTGCGTCAGACATCATAGGAGAGGTTTTAAAACTTCCAGAGGGGGCAAAACTCGTACTCTTAGCCCCAATCGTCAATGAGAAAAAAGGTTCTTATGCGGATGTGTTAGAGTCACTTGTCCATAAAGGATATGTCCGTGCCATGATAGATGGTGTGATGGTACGCCTTGATGAGGAGATAGAGCTTAGCAAAACAAAAAAGCATACCATCAAAGTGGTTATTGACAGGGTTGTTGTGAGTGAGCAAAACAGAGAGCGTATCGCAGCGGATGTGGAAAAAGCACTCAAAGAGAGTTATGGAGAGCTTGAGATAGAGATACTTAACCATGAAGAGTTGGGGTTTCATCGCGCGCATATGCACTATAGCGAACACAACGCTTGTTTTGACTGTAAAGTAAGTTTTGACCCGCTAGAACCGCTCTCTTTTTCATTTAACTCTCCAAAAGGGGCATGTAGAGAGTGTGACGGGCTTGGGCTTCGATATGCACTTGACCATGACAAGATTATCGATGTGGATATCTCGGTGGAGAAGGGTGCGGTAAAAATCATCTACGGTTTTAACAAAGGGTACTATTTTACCTTTTTAAAGGGTTTTTGTGCGCATAACAAGATAGACACAACTACGCCTTATTCAGATTTGCCAGAGTATCAGAAAAAAGGAATTTTGCACG
>CAXNED010000007.1:0-15952 GCA_964201385.1 Sulfurimonadaceae bacterium
AGAAATTTATTTTTTATTATACGCAAAGGCTAAAAATTGTACAATCCACCTTATTTTTAACAAAGGAAAGCTAATGGGTATTCCTATTTATACTTACGATGCTATTGTAGTTGGTGCGGGATTGGCTGGTTGCGCTGCTGCAAGAGAACTGCAGGTTGCAGGAAAGAAAGTTGCTGTCATCACAAAGCTTCATCCACTAAGAAGCCATTCAGGAGCTGCACAAGGCGGTATTAACGCTGCACTCAGCGATAAAGATAGTGTTGAGCTTCATGAGTTTGATACAGTAAAAGGGAGTGACTATTTAGCTGATCAAGATGCTGTCGAGTTCATGTGCAAAAACGCACCTGAGACGATTCGCTGGGTTGAGAGAATGGGCGCTGCATTTAGCAGAAGTGCAGATGGCAAAATCGCGCAAAGACCTTTTGGCGGGCAATCTTCCCCTCGTGCATGTTATGCAAAAGACAGGACAGGCTTAACACTGCTTCAAACGATTTACGAGCAAGCATTTCGCAGTGGCGTAAAGTTTTGGGATGAGTGGTATGTAAGCGATATCATCTACAAAGATGGCAAAGTTTCAGGCGTTGTTGCCTTTAACATTAGAGATATGCAAGTAGCGATTTTCAACGCAAAATCTGTTATGTTTGCAACAGGCGGCTATGCAAGAAGCTATAAAATCAACTCAAATGCTCATGCAAACACAGGTGATGGCCTCTCCATCGTAGCACGTCACGGTCTTCCTTTGGAAGATATGGAGTTTGTTCAGTTTCACCCATCGGGTCTCTCAGGAAACGGTGTTTTGATCTCCGAAGCAGCAAGAGGAGAAGGCGGACGTCTTTTCAACTCTCTTGGCGAGAGATTTATGGAAAAGTACGCTCCAAATGCGATGGAACTCGCTTCAAGAGATGTCGTAAGCCGTGCGATTTTAAATGAAATCAGAGAAGGTCGCGGTGTTGGACCTAGAAAAGATGCTGTTTTTATCGATGTTACGCACTTAGGTAAAGATTTGATTATGGAGAGACTACCAGAATTAAGAGATTTAGCTCTTACATTCTTAGGACTTGATATGATTAAAGAGCCTATCCTTATCTCTGCAACTGCACACTACTCTATGGGTGGTATCCCTGTCAATATCGCAGGAAATGTTCGTAAAAACAACACGGAGTTTGTAGAAGGTTTCTATGCAGCAGGCGAGTGTTCATGTGTCTCCGTTCACGGAGCAAACCGCCTTGGTGCAAACTCTGTTCTTGAAGCGCTTCTATTTGGTCGCTTCGTCGGTAAAACAATGGTTGATGAGATAGAGAACATCCCTCTTCGTCCAGCAACTACAGATGATGCACAAAAAGCATTGGCTGAGATAAATTTTGTACTCAACAACAATGGCACAGAGACTGTCCCTGCTTTAAGAGAAGAGTTACAACAGTGCATGACTGCAAACGCTGGTGCATTTAGAACAGGTGAGACACTCTCTTTGGCAAGCGCAAAGATAAAAGAGCTTAGAGAGAGATTCCAACATATTCGTATCAAAGATAAGTCTAAAGTATTTAACACAGAGATGCAAGAGGCTATCGAATTTGGACATATGCTTGACTACTCCGCATTTATCGTTGAGAGTGCTATCGAGAGAAAAGAGAGCCGTGGAGCGCACTATAGAGAAGATTATCTTGCAAGAGATGATGAAAACTTCCTCAAGCATACTATGGCATACATGAACCAAGAGGGCAATATTTCGCTTGACTACATGGATGTCACGCTCGGCAAACATGAGCTTAAAGCAAGAAATTACTAAGGAGAAGTTATGAGCGCAGAGAAAATTACTACACAAAAAGTTAACTTCAAAGTATTTCGTTTTAATGCTGATGAGGACTATCTACCATACTATGAAAACTACACGCTAGATGTAACTGGCGAAGATGTAGTTTTAGACGTCCTCAACAAAATCAAATGGGAACACGATGGAAGTTTTTCATACCGCAGAAGCTGCCGCCATGGTATCTGTGGTGCATGTGCCATTAAGGTAAATGGTCGCTCTACTCTTGCATGTAAAGAGAGTATGACTACTATGATAGAGTATTTCGGAAACGATATCACTCTTGAGCCACTAAGCACGAAAAGAGCCGTAAAAGATATGATTATCGACAAGGGTGATTTTTGGGAGAAGCATGCGGCAGTTACTCCGTATCTTGTTGCTGACATCGACGAATGCCCATCATGCGAAAATATCGTATCCCCTCATGATGCAGAAGAGCTAAACGAAGCAGATCTTTGTATCCAGTGCGGCGCATGTCACTATGCATGTCCAGTTGTTGAGATAAACAGTGACTTCTTTGGTCCTGCAGCATTTGCAGCAGCGTACCGTTTTGAAGCAGATGTTCGTGACAACGATGGCGAGAGACTCATCAATGTAAACGAAGAGAAGCAAGGCGTTTGGGATTGTGTCAAATGTTTTGAGTGTGCGGAGGTTTGTCCAAAAGATATCAACCCTATCGAAAAAATCACTAAACTCCACCAAATGGCATTTAAAAAAGGCGTTGCAAAAAACAATGTTGCTACACGCCATGCGGTTGGTTTCTTACACTCCATCAAAAAACATGGTGTGCTTGATGAGGGCGGCTTAGTTCTCTACTCTGAGGGAGCGCACATAGTCAAGCATATCCCTGTTGCACTTCAAATGTTTAGAAAAGGCAAGATTGTCATGCCTTGGAATATGCCAAAATCAGACAACCTTGATGAGATACAAAAACTTATCAAATCATCATCAACAGTAAAGTTCTAGGGGTAAAAGAGATGAAACAATTAAAATACGCACTTTTTACAGGATGTACAGCAAAACAGAGTACGCCAGAACAGATGATGTCAACTTTAGCAGTTGCTAGAAAACTAAACATCGAGCTTATCGAACTTACAGAAGCTTCATGCTGTGGGGCTTCTCACTTGCAAGATTACGATGACTTTTTATCTCTCGTACTAAACGCTAGAAACATAGCTTATGCAGAAAAACACGGTTTGACTATGGTAACTATCTGCAACACTTGTCAGCTAAATACCGCTATGACAAAACATAGACTAGACAAAAACCCAGAGCTAAAAGCAAGAGTAAACGAAAAGCTTGCAGAGGTTGGTTTGGAGTACAAAGGTACTTCAAATGTTATCCACTTCCTCTACGCTATCATCGACGATTTTGGCTTAGACAAAATAAAAGAGATGGTTGTAAGACCACTTAGCCAGTTCAACATCGCTCCATTTTACGGATGCCACAACATCCGCCCTTCAGAGCTTCACGATGAGTCTCACAAACAAAAAGAGAACCCATACAACCCTACGTCACTTGACGACCTTATCATCGCATGTGGTGGAAAAAATGTGGACTATGAAGAGAAAAACAAGTGCTGTGGCTTCCACGTCGAGCTTCAAGCACCACACACTGCAGCAGTTCTAACAGGAACAGCCATAGCAGGTGCAACAGACAACAATGCAGACATGATGGTAACGCCTTGCCCTCTTTGTCACCTAAAACTAGACACTCAAACAAAAAGCGCATCAGAAGCCATAGGCAGAGAAGTATCACTCCCAGTTCTTCATATGCAACAAATGGTAGGACTAGCTCTTGGATGTACCCCAGCAGAGCTTGGTTTAAAGCACCATGTTACGGATGTAAACTTCATATAAATTATAAAATGCGTATGCGTTCCACCTCTTCTGGGGTGGAACGAGGAAACGAGGAAAAATTACTCGGAGAAATAATGAAAAGTAGCGATATGTTACGATTTCTAGTGTTTTCAATGCTTTTTTTAAGCAATGGATTTGCAGAAGAATTAAACAAAATTGAAAAAGAAAAAAGAAAAATTGTTTTTCGTATGTATGAAATTACATATGGTATGCTTCAAATATGCCCAGATAAAGAGGTTGATTCTTTTAAAGAAATAATTAAAAACCTTGATGAAACATATCCTGAGTTTACAAAACTGCTCAATGAATCAAAATATCATCAATACGCAGTTGATCTTACGGCAAAAGATATAATCCGTGAACGAAAAAAATCAGATGAGTCTCGTATGCCACAATGCTCTTTTGGAAAGTCTATGACTAAATCTCTTATTAATACTCCTAATGGACAAAAATCTGTAAATGATATGTTAGAAAAGTTACAAAAATAATTTTTCCTTGTTCCACCTCTCCCGAGGTGGAACGCATATATATACCTCAATAACACATTAAGCCAAACCAAACTACAATACTCTCATGGGAAGAAGCAGATATAAAATATACGAAACGACGCATCCGCATTTTGTGACATGCACCGTGCTTCATTGGTTGCCGCTTTTTACAAGGCAAGAGAGCGTTGCAATCATCATAGAGTGCCTAAAAATTTTACAAGAAAAAGACAATCTGAAACTTTATGCGTATGGTTGGGTTGGTGGAAATTGAGAAGTTGTGGTGAGAAAGATGTTTGATGAGAGTATGCATTCCACCTCGGGAGAGGTGGAACGAGGAAAAATGGTCATATTAGCTTTTAGGTCTAAAAGCTTTTATAACCTCTTCGTTTGTCTCTATGTTTGGACCTTCTATAAGGTCTATGCAGTATGGGACGGCAGGGAAAACTGCGTCTAAACACTCTCTTATGGACTTTGGTTTTCCAGGGAGGTTTATGATAAGGCTTTTGCCTCTGATGCCTGCGCTCTGGCGTGATAGTATAGCCGTTGGAACATATTTTAGACTTACTTGACGCATCAACTCGCCAAATCCTGGCATCATTTTTTGACAAACATTTTGAGTTGCTTCTGGGGTAACATCACGGAGTGCTGGTCCTGTTCCGCCTGTGGTTACCACCAAACAACAACCCTCTGCATCACAAAGTTCTATCATGGTGGCTTCTAAAACATCCTGCTCGTCTGGGATACATCTGTAAACTATCTCAAACTCGCTCTTCAGATAGTCTCTCATCGTATCTTGGATGGCAACTCCCGATATATCTTCATAGATTCCCTTGCTTGCTCTGTCACTTGCGGTTATTACGCCTATTTTTATTTGGCTCATATGTTTCTCCTAATTTATTTGTAAAAAATGGTTTGCATTATTAATGTATGTCACGGTTGCAACCTCTAAAAAAAACTCTCTTGCACCCTTAACATCTATGATGGTGTCTTTCCCACCGAGATAAACCTCTATCTTTACCCCTTTTTTTGCAATATTTTTCAGTACATCCACGTCCCACTGAAAATAGAGCAGCTCTTCTAGCTCTTCCACGCTACCCTTTTCTTGCTCTACGCTCTTTTTTGGGTATGGCAAAAAGCATGATTTTAAAAACTCATTTAGGTATAAATCTCTATCTTTTCTATATCCCAAAAGTTGGATTTTTTTAAACTTCTCCTCTTTTGTCTGAAAAAAGGCGGGAGAGAAGAGTTGGAGAGTATCTACTCTTTTTTGAAGTGCCAACTGCTCTTTTACATACCTAAAAGCTTTGATAGCCCCGTAGCTAAATCCACAAACTGTGTAGTCAGAAGAGTTTGTGTATGCATCAAAAAAGTGCTGTTCGTTTTTTAGAGAAAAACCGCTATAAAACCGCATCCAGCCTCTTTTTTACATCTAGCTTTGTGATGCTCTCTCTTTCGTTTAAAACATGCTCTACATCACTCATGACGCTTTGCAGAGACTCTAAGAGTTCTCTTGTCTGCGTGTAGAGTTTTTGCATCAAAATCTCTTTTTCGTTTTGGCTTGCCATGAGTGAAGAACCCATGCCGTACTCGCCAATCATCTTCTCAACTATCTCTTTTGCCTCATCCAAATCGCCTTTGGCACTGCTTGCGTGTTCATGGTATCTGATGGCGCATGCGACGACACCCGCTAAGAGCATTTTTACTCTTGATTCTAGTTCATGTTGCAAAAGAGGCTCATCGGTTGCGGGGGTAAGTTTTTCGTTGGATAGAAGCAGTTTTTCAAAAGGAAGGTCAAAATATGTCGCACAGATAACTTTTGCGGCTTGGTAGGTAACACGGTACTCTTTTTGTTTTGGGCTAAGAATCTGGAGCTTCTTTTTGCCAAACATAACCTTGTCTTTGACTTGATGAAAATGCTCGATAGTCACTTGAAAGTCATGTTGTCTGATGGCAAGAAGTGACGCCTCATTTACAAGTGCCGCTAAAGATGCACCGTTAAACCCAACCGTCATGTTGGCAATGGCACTCACATCAACCTCGTGCGGCACTTTCTCCAAATATTTTGACAAAATCAAAGCTCTCTCTTTGTTTGTCGGAAGTTCCACAAAGATGCGTCTGTCAAATCTTCCCGCACGCAAAAGTGCGGAGTCAAGAACATCTATCTTGTTTGTAGCTGCAACAACTATCACTCCGCTTGCATTTTCAAAACCATCCATCTCGGTAAGAAGCTGGTTGAGTGTCGCTTCTCGCTCATCGTTTCTCTGTCCGTCTCTCTTTTTGCCAACTGCATCTATCTCGTCTATAAAGATAATGGATGGTGCGTTGTTTTTTGCAGCAACAAAGAGTTCATGCACTCTTTTTGCGCCCATCCCGACATAGATTTGGACAAATGAAGCACCGCTTTGGTAGTAAAACGGCACACCTGCGGCATTTGCAACCGCTTTTGCTATCATAGTTTTGCCGACCCCTGGAGGACCTACCAAAAGCACGCCTCTTGGCATCCTTGCACCAAAACTCTTGTACCGTTTAGGTTTTTTCATAAAGTCGATTATCTCTTCAAGTTCGCTTTTTACATCACTGATACCGCCGATATCATCAAATGTTACATCACTTTTTATAGACTCTATGGGACCTGCTTGCTCTGAGGCATAGTTCCCTCTTATCTCTTTTGCCTCATGTGTTTTAAAAATGCTATTTTTTTGAAACCATCTATAAAAAAGCGCTCCAAACCCCAAAAAAAGAACCAAAAGAAGAAGATAAACGATGACGTTGGAGCTGTTTTTTACCTTGACTTCATAATCAACAAACATCTTTGGCGAAACTTGAGAAGCTGCGATTTTGTAAAGCTCTTTTTCGGTTTTGAGATAAACATACTCTTGTGTTGCTACAACACTTTTGACGCTGTGGTTTTCTAAAATCTTTGTTGCCTCTTTGAGGGTAATAGGCTCTGCATTGTCTCGCAAAAGTGCAAAAAGAACAAGCGCGATAACCAAAAAAGCCGACACATAAAGAACAACTCTGTTTGTCTTAGACTCTAGCATAGTTCGCATCCTCTTTTGCTTCATACTCACTGATGTTTACCCAGTTGCCTACCAAATCTTCATCTGATTCTACTAAAATCTTATTGAAATGCTGGTCGTAACCGACAAAATAGTCCTCTTTTTGGCTCTCGACAAGAATGCTCAACTCTCCGCCAAAAGCTTTTCTAAAGGCAAAATTTTTCTCATGAACTATACGCTCTAACTCATGCAACCGCTCTTTTGCCACGTTGCCACTTACCTCTGGTTTCATCACCGCCGATGGCGTGCCGTCTCGCTTTGAGTAGGTAAATGCGTGAAGATGGGTAAGTGGAAGCTCTCGCACGTTGCGCATCGCCTCTTCCCAAAGCTCCTTACTCTCACCAGGGTGTCCTGTGATAAAATCCGTCCCTATCGCAAACCCTTTGCCCGCTAGAAGTTCAAACAACTCTCTATCTTGCTTGTAAACATTGCGTCTGTTCATGTATTTGAGCATCTGCGGTGATGTGTGTTGCAGTGCGATGTGCAGATGTCGCTCAAGCCACGGTTCATCCAAAATCTCTTTAAACTCATCACCGATTTGAATCGGTTCAACGCTTCCAAGCCTGATACGTCTCACGCCTCGAATCTGAGAGATTTTTTTCATAAGCGAGGCGACGGAACTTCCTGAGTTTTGCCCATAACTCCCGACATTAGTCCCCGTGAGGATAAACTCTCCAAACCCGTTTGCGCCTAGTCTGCGTATCTGCTCAAGAATCTTCTCCTCATCCATGCTTCGTGCATCTCCACGCACATAAGGGATGATGCAGTAAGAGCAACGAAAGTTGCACCCCTCTTGAATCTTGATAAACGCCCTACTCTTGCCGATAAAATCATCCACAACACTCTCGTCTATATGGTTCAAATCCCCAGGTTCATAAAACGGCTCTTGACGGCTGAGCATCGTATCGATTTTGAGCTTTTCACTCTGCCCAAAAACACCTGCGACACGCCCCTGCTCTAAGAGCTTTTCCCCTTTTGTATGCGCACCGCATCCTGTGAGAAAAATCTTTGCATCTCCGCTGTTTTCTACATGAGAGATGTAAGAGCGGACATGCGAATCAGCGCCATTTGTCACCGTACATGAGTTGACTACGACGATGTCAGCTTCATTTTCATCTTCAGTAATGTCATACTCTTGCATCGCACTCATCATGACCTGAGAGTCATAAAGATTTGTTCTGCATCCAAACGTTTTAAAATAGACTTTTTTCTTCATTTATACCACCTCTTGCGGTGCGAATGGTGCTGTTTTTTTAGCACTCTTTTCCAGATGGAGCATCTGCGTCGGATACGCTATAGTAATATCATCTTCAGCTAAAAAAGCATCTATGATTTCTGTGGATATAGCACTTCTTAGTGTGAGCGTTGCATAAGCATTTGTAAGATACCAAACACTGATACTGATGCCATTTGGAGCGATAAAAGAGAAGATGCGAGGCTCTACATTGCTGTTTTTAAGGCTGTAGTTACTTCTTAATTTGTTGAGTTGTTTTCGTGTGATATCTGTATATCCTTTTGAAAATCTCTTTGTTATCTCTTTGACTAGATGCATCGCTTTTTTATGGTTGGAGTCATACGTTATGGTTATATCTATCCCATCCCACACGGTTTTGAGTGAGCTATGCGTGTAGTTGGCTATCATGCGAGTAAAAATGTAGTTGTTTGGAACAAAGATAATTCTCCCTGCACGTCTGTTTTCTAAAACCGTTGTCAAAGTGACATCTTCTAGTATAGTCATACGCAAAAGAGAGATATCCATAACATCGCCCACATATGCCTGCCCATCCATGTCAACACGGATTCTATCGCCTACGTGGATACTGCCGCCAAAAACGATGACCAGCCAGCCAAGTATGCTCATAAACCAATCTTTCATAGCAATAGCGATACCCGCAGAAGCAAAACCCAAGATGGTAACGAGGTAGTTCACATTTTCTATATAGTTGAAAAAGAGGATAAGAACAATAAGCGTAAAATTGACAAATGTGATAATCTTATTTGCCATATAGAAGCGTTCGTTATCAGTAATATATTTCTTAATAATGAGTTTAAGCAGAAAAAAGAAAAGAAAAACAACAAGAACAATAACGCTAATCTTTACAAGCTTTAGCATCTGAGACTCTATCTCTTTGTTGATATTTATCTCGATGATGTCAAGTCTCTTTTCATACACATCAACAGTAACATTCATGGTGTCAAGAGCCGATTCAAACCGTTCAAGCTGTTTGAGTTTCAAATCCAGTTGCTCTTTATGTGCATGTTGGGTATCGATACTTTCTAGTTGCGTATAGATACTTATCTCTGAACGCAAAAGCCCTACCAAGCTATCTAGCTCCTCTTTTTTTGATATGTAGTCTTTAAACCCTTGGTCAAGCGTTTTTATAAGCGAGATGCCCATAAAGATATCAAGAGGGTTTGTGATGGATGGTATCTCATCTATATTTGGAGGGGTTAAGAGTATGGAAAATGGGGAGCTATCTTTCTTTTTTAACTTCTCAATCTGTGAGGTTAAAATCTTCTCACGTGCAATAAGTGCACTTAGTTCATCTGCCTCACTAAGCGTCTTTTCTCGCTTTTTTTGAAGATGGTTGATGCGTTCAACTATCTTTTCAAGGCTCTCTCGCACTTCTAAAGAGGTGAGATACGATGCGTAGCTCTTTATCCAAACACTCTCTTTTTTAGCAATTTGACTCTCAACAACTTTGAGCTCCGAGAGGAGTTGTGCCATCCTCTCCTTTTTTGTATTTTCCTCAGCAACTCTTATTTGCTCCAACTCTTGAAGAGTTTGAAGCTGCTTTGTCTGCTCCGCAAGTGTTTGTGAAAAGAGTAGTGATGTAGTGATAAAGAGATAAAAAAATAGCTTCTTCATTTACTCTTTTCCAAACTTATTTAAAACACACATGATAGTTCCGACATCCACTTTATCAGTAATGACAACATCGCCGATTCCAAGCGGAAGGATAAAAGTGATGGCAGAATCAGAGCTTTTTTTATCCAAAAAGAACGCCTCATAAAACTTTCTTACATCTTCAATCGTATAGGTTATAGGCAAATCATACTTTTGCAAAAGTGCTTTGACGCGAGAAACCTCTTTTTCGTTCATATAGCCCATCTTCAGAGCCATCTCATTTGCCATAACCATCCCAATGGCAACCGCCTCTCCATGAAGATACTCTTTGTAGTTTGTCTCATTTTCTATAACATGTCCAAAAGTGTGTCCATAGTTTAGAGCGGCACGAAGCCCCTGCTCTTTCTCATCTTGACTTACCACATCCGCTTTTGTCTGGACTGATTGACGAATCGCATCTTGAAGAACCTCTGGATTACTCAAATCTGCATGCTCTAAAAACTCAAAAAACTCTTTGTTAAAAGTTACCGCCATCTTTACTATCTCGGCAACTCCTGCACCAAACTCTCTTTGCGGAAGTGTCGTCAAAAAATAGGGGTCGATATAGACGGCTTTAGGCTGATGAAACGCACCGACAAGGTTTTTGCCGTATCTGTTGTTGAACCCTGTTTTTCCGCCTACACTTGCGTCAACTTGAGAAAGAAGCGTTGTGGGTATCTGGATAAAGTCTATCCCTCTTTGGTAGATACTCGCCGCATACCCAGTCATATCACCGATAACACCGCCGCCAAAAGCGATAAGAAGAGATTTGCGGTTAAAACGGTGCTCAAAAAGTGAGTCCAAGATAGCATCAATGCTCTCTTGATTTTTATACTCTTCGCCGTCTGCAAGCGTAACAACATGAAGCTCTTTTGCGCTGATTTTGCCAAGGAGATACTCTAAGTGTAAAGCCGAAACTGTTGCGTTTGTCACAACTGCAACTTTTGTGTCAAAATGAATATTTGGGAGTGTGTCTATGGTTATGTCGTAGGAGTTATCAACAATCTTTTTAAGCTCTATGTGTACTTGCATTCTCTATCCAAAAAATAAATTTTAAAAATGGATTTATAATACTTCAAAAACGATAAAAAGTGGCTAAATATGGCTCGAATTATCGATTTCGTAGCTTAAATTACACGATAAAAAAGACGTTTAGAACTGTTTTCATGTAAAAGCAGAAGTTTACGCAGTTCTGCAGATACTTTTGTGTAGTATGAATTTCCTACTATCGCACCGTTGTAGGCATTGATAGCTCTATCGTTGGAACGATGTTTTTTGTAACATTCCCATAAAATATCTGCAGCAACACTTAGGTTCGTGCTCTCATTTAAAAGTGCCTCAAGCGGTATCTTCAGCCCCAAGAGCTTCTCTTTATGCATATTGTTTATCTGCATCAACCCAATGTCAAAACTTGGATAACGATTTTTGTCTAAAAACTCGATAACACTTCTTGCTTCAACACTATTTTTACTATCGATTTCCACTACTTTTGAATATATTTTATAAGAGATATTTCTGCTTTGAAGCATTGTGTAGAGCTTCTGTTCTTGCGGTTTTGTTAATTTATGATAATTTACTGAGACAACAAGCGGGCGAACATTGCTCTCAACTTTTGAAATCGCATAAAGAAGTCTTGGTTCTATACCGTAAGCCTCACCAGTACGAATCCAAATATTTGTGACGGCATGTGCACCAACCGCCAAGAGCACTAACAACCAAAAAATTCTCTTCATTACTACGCATCCCTTGATGAAACAATTGCTTTTATTGCCATCAAAGCAAAAAGAGTTCCTATTTGGTACTATATCTGCACAGGGACGAAAATTTGGTGGTGACCCTCAAGTTTGTGATAAAGTCTTTCACTGTCAGTTGATAAAAAAGAGTAGAAATTTTTAAGCGTTAACTTTTTTGTAAAAGGCAAAATCTGAATAAAATCATCTTTGCGTTTAAGTTTTTTAATCGGATTTTCACCATCTTTGATAATCTTTACACTCTTAGAAAAGATAGTGGAAAGGTTGGAGTAGTGCTCTACAACCTGCTCTTTTGCATCTTGAGCTTCGTTGGTATAGTTATAAAGCTCTATGTTTAGGTTCATCTTCTCTGAAATGTCGAAAATCGTTGATGAAATCTTCTCCAAATCACGGTTGTCACCTAAAATAATGGAAGCATCTTTAACTAAAGAGAGATTTTTTTCTGCAATTTTAAGGATAGGTACATGCGCATCATAAAACATTAAGCGCATTTTATGATTTTCAAATATCTCATTTGGAACGATAACGAGCCCGACATGATAGTTTTTTATATCATTAAAAAAAGCACTTTGCAGCCCTTTTGCGTCGTAGTTGATATCTATAATCACATTTTGTGAGCGATACTCTTTGATTTTCCAAAGAAGTTCAAAATTACTCGGATTGACAACCTTGATGATAAGTGTGCGTCCAAACTTTTGATGCGCAAAAATAGCTCTTGCAACAAACTTTTCAACTTTTTTATGGTTGAGCAAATCCATATCTAAGTACATATAGATGTTTGATCCAAAAGGCTCTGGAAACTGCCCAAGTTCTCTCTTGATAGCTCTATAGACTGACTTAAGAACTTCTGGATCACCAACCATAACTAAAAGATCGTTTGGCTGAATCATCCTGCGTCTGTTTGGCATGATGAGCTTTCTGTTTCTGTAAATAGCAACGATACGCCACTCTTTTTGCTCAATAACACCGATATGTTTATAAACAAAAGAGCTTCCAAAAGGAACAAGAACCTCCATGATTTCACCCTCGCCGATACCGACGTTTTGCGCAATAACAGGAACATTTGGGAGATAATCAAGCATTCTGGATGAGAGAATCTGTTTAGAGTTAATCATAGCTATGTTGGAATCCTCATTTTTGAGTTTCCATTTGTTAAGCACGATGATGCGAAGCTGCTTTTTGATGGCTCTAATGTTTTTGATAGTATTTTCAACATCCATAGGATTGTCCATAACTATCATGACTTGCGCAAACTCCATCTTAAGAAGATTTGAGAGCTTATAAAAACTTGTGGGATCAAACTCATAAAACTTAAAACGTGAAGGGTTGGCATTTGGAAATTTTTTGGCTTTTGTTTGCACTATATAGTAGATATTTTCACTTGTATAGGCATCAATCACTCTATTTATAAAGTGCTCGGCAGTTTCGCCTTCACTGATAATCAATATTTTTTTCATACTCTATCTTTTCTTTTAAGTTTTACACCCATCTCTGCATGATGCGTATAAGGAAACTGGTCAAATAGCGCCATGTCACAAACAGTGTGTGTTTTGCATAAAAGAGCCAAATCTCTTGCAAGTGTTTCAGGGTTGCATGAGATATAGATGATATTTTCATACCGCGCGGCAAACTTACAGGTATCTTCATCCATCCCGCTTCGTGGCGGGTCAACAAAGATGGTGTGAATCTCATAAGAAGCTATCTCTATCTCTTTCATTCTGTTAAAAGCCCTCACACCATCGAGCGCTTGCACAAACTCTTCAACACTCATGCGTACAAACTCTATATTGGAGACATTGTTGAGGAGCATATTTGTTTTTGCGGCGTTAATGGATGCTTTAGAAATCTCTGTTGCCAAAACTTTGCGAAACTTTTTCGCAAAAGGAATCGTAAAATTGCCCGCACCACAGTAGAGCTCAAGCAAATCACTTGAGGTGTCTGCAAGATTTTTCAAAACCCAGCCAATCATCTGCTCATTTACACCAGAGTTTGGCTGCGTAAAGCTGTTTTCAATGTAGTGAAATCTGAACTCTTCTTGCGCAACATGCAGTATCTCTGTCACATAATCCTGCCCGATAACCACTTTTTGACCTCGGCTACGACCTATGAGGTATATACCAAGCTCTTTGGCAATCTCCGCTGCACTCTGACTCCAAGCGGCATCGAGTGTTTTATGGTAGAGGAGTGAAACTACGATTTCACCGCTATTTGCGCTTAAAAAATCGACACCAAAAAGTTTAAAATCTATTTTTTTTTCTTGAATTGCTCTTAAGAGTTTTGGCATGAGCGCAAAGATAGAGCTACTCACCTGCGGACACTCATCGATAAAAACAACACCACTCTTCTCTTTGTTGTTCATCGTATAGTAAAGTTTTTCATCTCCCTCATGCCATATTTTGAACTCACTTCGTGAGCGGTAGTTACTCTTTGGAGATTCAAAAACAGACAATGCACCACTATAAAAAGGTTTAAATCTCTCTTGATTTAGAGTGACTTTCAAAGAGAGCTGTTGCTCGTATCCGCCCTCATAAACGATACAAGCACCACATGTGCCAAAATATTTACAATTCATACGACCTACTTTCTATTTGATAGAGGCGATGAGATTGCCTATAAGCAGATTCCAGCCATCTATGAGGATAAAAATGAGTATCTTAAAGGGCAGAGCAATCATAACGGGGGGCAACATCATCATACCCATGGACATCAAAATGGATGCTACAACCATATCAATAACCAAAAACGGTAAAAAGAGCAAAAATCCTATCTCAAATGAAGTTTTTAGCTCACTAATCACAAAAGCGGGGATGACGATAGAAAGAGGAACTTCTGCAACGGATGCGGGATTTTCCATCTTTCTGATACGTAAAAAAAGCGCCAAATCTTTCTCTCTTGTGTTTCTTATCATAAAGTTTTTAAAAGGCAGAGTGGTTTTGTCAAACGCCTCCTCATACCCAATCTTCTCTTCTATGTAGGGTTTTATGCCATCCTCATACGCTTTTATGCCAACGGGCTCCATAACAAAAAAAGTAAGTATCATGCCAAGCATCACCAAAAGTTGTGTCGGTGGAACTTGCTGTGTTCCTAACGCTTGTCTTAAAAAACCAAAAACTATGACAAATCTTGTAAAAGTTGTCATAACCAAAACCATGCTCGGTGCTAAAAAAAGAAGTGTTAAAAGGACAAGAACATTCAAAGAGCTGACAAGCTGCTGTGGGGAGTTGGGAGCGGAGAGCTCAAAATTCATCGTCGGAATGGCAACATTTTGAGCCCCAAAAAGAGAAGCTGCGTACATAAGTACAAAAAAGAGAAAAAGTCTTTTCATTACTTACTTGCTGCCTTATCCAAAACTGTCTGCTCTGTTTTTGATTTGTTGCTTAAAGAGCCGCCAAAAAAGTGAATCTCCACTCTGCGGTTTTGCTCCCTGCCACTCTCGGTTGTATTGGTTGCTTTTGGCGAAAACTCTGCATATCCAGCTGCACTGATGCGCTTTGGATCTACACCATCCAAAATGAGTTCCTGCAAGACGGCGATTGCTCTTGCTGCTGAGAGCTCCCAGTTGTCTTTATAAGGACTTTTTACCCCTGGACCTTGATTGTCCGTGTGTCCACGCACGCTTACAAGTACATCATTTGGCAATTCACCAATGATAAGTGCGATTCTTTTGAGGAATAGAAGCATATCGTCGTTTTGAATAGTCGTACTTCCTGATTTGAAAAGAAGTGAAGCGGGAAGCTCGATAACAAAGCCCTCCTGTGCCTCTTCAAGCGAAACAGACGGTCCACCGCCTTGGGCTGTTATCTCGCCTATCTCATTCATCTCTTTTATGGCTTGAGCAACTCTGTTTACCTCTTGGGTTGTCTCTTCCACTGTTTCCATCGGGGTTGCTGATTGTTGGAGTTTTTTTGAAACTTCAGTCTGCATTCCACCTTCTAAAACACTCATCGCACCAGCAAGTGAACCGATGGCTTCTGAAACTTTTTTCGCATCCATACTTGACATAGAGAGAAGCAAAACGAAAAAGCACAAAAGCAGAGACATAAGGTCTCCAAACGCCGCAAGCCACTCTGGCATACATGTCGGACACTCAGGACACTTTTT